>NZ_JBNGOY010000003.1:0-161457 GCF_050589805.1 Carboxylicivirga fragile
ATGTAACTCCCATTGAATATGAATTAAATTATTACCAAGTTTTAATTGCGGCTTAAGGTCTTAAAAAAACGTCCGGTTTTTATTTGTAATTCCACTATTATGACTTGCCTTTTCTAGGGCGATTTCAATACTTATATTTTGAGGTTTATAAAGGCCAAATCCATTCTTTTCTGTGAATTCTTCACGTTTATTAAATCCATCCTGTAAGCCTTTTAGAACAACCTTCTCCTTAGATCCAATAGCCGACTTTGATGCATATTCATTTACAACTGATTCTATCCAAGTAGCACTTACTGGACTATTCTTTTTAAGCCAAAGCAAAAGATCGAGACCAGCCAAGCGTTGCTCCTCATTTTTAGCCAGAATAAGACGACCAGCACTTTCCCTAACGGTATTTTCTCCCTGCTTAATTATTAACTCGATAACCGACCTGCGAAAGTCTGCAGCTTTTCTTGTCAGTAATCCCTCAAACACTTCCAACTCATTATCCTTTAATCTTGCATCCGTTAGTGCACGAATGGCTGCACTTTTAACTGTTTCGGAACGATCCTTAAGGATGGAAAAAGCAAAATCTCTTTTACGTTTGTTTAAAGGTGGTTTGTACTCATCCGACTTATAGCTATAGCCAGTATATCCAGGTAATATTTTTCCTGTTACTCTTTCACGATGATTTACTGATAAACTTTCGAAGTGAGGTAATACCTTATCAATATCGACATCTTTTTTCAGATTTAACAGGTTAATCATCAAGTCTAGAACTTGTTCCTTACTGTATCGGAAAGTTAACCAAGAAAATACTTTTGGCTGTGAAACACTCACCTTCTTAGGTAGTTTCTCCAATTGAGCTTCCAGTATATCAAACAAACGTTTCTTATCTTTATTAGATAACATATCGATAAAAACCTGCACATTAACCAAACTAACAGCCTGACAAACTATTAAAGGATCATCATAATCAAGATATAAAGAACCATATTTAATAGATGTTGAAGAAATACCAATCTGCTTTATAAAGTATAAGGCCAATAATATCTTTTCTTTATTCCCTTTTAGAACTTCATCTAAAAGGGGAGGGCAATCTTTAATGTCATAAACCCCCTGAGCCCATAACGCCATATATACTTTGGCATTATCTTCACTTTTTATCGCCTCTTTTATTTTAGATGGATCAGATAGATATAAATCCGCATACTCAAGAAATCGTCTCACTGTTGTTTCTTTTTCCACTTCCCAACCAAACCCGGCCCATGTGTCTATGGCTCTTATAACAGAAGAAAAACGAGACAACTTATGCTCGATTATTACCTTAATCATGTGCTTCATTGCACCCAATGAAGTTTCATCTAGACATTCTAATATTGTCTGACGTAACCCTTCTTGACGTTGAGCACTTAATAATAGCTTTTCTACTGCCTCCCAACACTCTGTATTTTTAGAAAGTAACATGGCTTTGATTATCGCTCGACTCGGCTTAGCAAGCTCATGCCTTCCATAAGTTGCATCTAAAAATAGCTGAGTAAGCAATTGATCACCCTTATCTATCGCAGAAGCAAAAACAAATGAAAGGCTATTTGTTGGCAAATTATTACTATAAACAGCATATTCTTCCAGAGTTAGTTCATGATCACATTCATGAATAAGTTGAATTATAAAATTAAGCTGACGGGTAAAATAAATGGCTTCCAATCCTGAGCCCCTAAAAGACCTTCGGGCATAACCTTGCTGATACATTAATGTTGGGATCATCTCCCAGGCCTTTTTCACATAAACGGCCATCCTTTCACCAAATAAGAATTCAAGAAGAGGATAGCGCTTATTATTCCAGAAATCCTGAGCGTTAGATATGCTTTTCAGTGCATTAAAACGCCTGGAGTTTTGCTCTATTTCTCTGTTCCAATAATAATCGGAATCATTATCGGATAATTCCGCAATCTTATTTAACAAAACCAAGCCAATGTATGCATTATCTTTCGATAACTTTTTGTTTTTGCCCAGTACGAACCCTACCAATCCACCAATTCGGTTATATTCTTTTCTTAGTCTGGCTGTCAATTCTTTAATATGATCTGTTTTTTCTTTGGATTTAAGATAATCTTTAGGATTGTTCATATGATAAGGTTTTCTACCAGATACTTCCGGCTAAAAAGGTTAATCTTATAAAGGTTATTGAATCATTTTCTTTTAAGGTAATAGCTTGATTTACATCTTCAAATTGCTTCTCATTAATAAATAAGGCAATCAAACCATCTTCAAAGGCCATCAACACTGTTGTTTTTGCCTTTTCCTCGTCTGCCATAGTAGAATTATACCGCTCGTCAAACTTAATTTGACCTGTTTCAGCTTGATGATTGACCGTATCTTCATTCAAATAAACCAGAAGGTTACGTTCTTCTTTACGCATATTAAAGGTATTTACTTGTTGAGATACTACTTGCTGTAAGAGCTCCCTAATACATGTCTTTGAGGAAATATCAATTTCAAGACCTACTTTGTTGATGTAGGCTCTCTTTTTTCCTAGTGATTTAAGGGTGAATGAGAGTTTCATAATATTTATTTATTCTCAAATTTACTTTTAATATTATAATCAGCTTTTAAATGTGTTAATATCTACCAAGCTATAAACCAATAAACAACCACATTCATTTCATCATGAAAACTAATGCCTTTTGAATAGCCATGTTTCCATTTCTCTGGTAACCATGGTGCATCATACAGGTGAATATCGAAATCGGGTTTACCTGCCTTTGAATCAAGAAGTATATGCTTAAATCCCTTAACATCCACATGTTCCATATCGTAGTAACCTTTAATATCGATTAAAGGAACCGGAATTGCATTTTGAGGTTTATTGACTTCTACATATTCGTATACCAATGGATTTATCTGACTGGCATGAGGTTCAGTTAGTGTCTTATAATCTTCAGTATACGGAAAAATATAAATTAAAGATGTATCGGAAGCTCGCCAGGTCTGAAAGGAAGCATAAGCTTTCTTAATTGACTTATAATTAGAGTCTTTGTATCGAGTAAAAAACATGGCTTCACTTGGACAAAAGAAGTCATCTGATCCTCTTGATTTATTCGTTGGCCTTTGTTGAAAATGAAACCGAGTATTAAAGTCTGAAACATACTTTGGATAATGATCTATGCTTTCTTCACCAAATAGCTCAGTAGTGATTTTAAGGCCTTTACCCAAGCCCTTGTCAATACTTTCAGAACATGAACAAAAACTAGATAGAACAATAAACAGGCCGATCAACTTCAATATACTTTTAAACATATGCTTCATCAATTTAATTTGAATTGAAATGATAGGGTGTTATTTCAATCTGCCTTAAAACATCATACCCCACATCCACATTCAACCGTGCTTTCTCATCTACCACACTCACAAAACCCATCTTGCAACTATGATCCTCACCCTCATTCAAAAAATATTTAAACTCTGTGTTTCTGTTTTCACCGGGGTATAATAACATAGCCTTTTTAGCATTCCAAAAACGGTTGTAGGCATACATCTGGCGTAAATCGCCAACGGAGGCTGAGGATAAACCAGGTTGTTTCCATTTGGTGTCGATAATAAAGGTCTCATTGGTTTCCTTATGCTGAATGACAATATCCGGCTGTAGATAATTGTAGTTCCAGAAGGGTTTGGTCTCCTGACCTGTTACGACAAAAGGAGAAGCTTTAAGCGTTTTCTTAAGTATGACCAGCACATACTCTTCCCATAGCTGATTCATATCGAATAAGAGGGATAACATGCGTTCCTGACCACTGCTAATATCTGGTGAATAGTTCAAAATGATTAGTCTCGCAATTTCCAATGGATATGAATAAGGTGCTGTTTTTCGATTCAATTTAATGCGCTCCAATAGCTCAGATGTCACCTGCTTTGAGCTTACCTCTGGAAACTCCAGCTGAACACGCTTGCATTTATCGTACAGACTAGTGCCTTTGGTGAAATGCCCGACTATTTCAAGGGCAGTATTTAGGACCTGATGCAATAAATGATCCTGGTCATAGACCTGGTGAGAAGTATAAAAACGTTCCTGATGCACCAGATTATGACGTATCTGTCCGGCAAACTCCAACTTACCTTTTAAGGCTTTTACCTGACCGGTATGTTTGCGATATTGCTTGACCAAACCACGCCGAATTAGGCCATCTACCTCGTTCAGAAATAATTCAAAGTAGACTTCCAATAAATTGAGATGCTGCCGCTTGACATTAGCTCCTCCTGCACTTTCCGGTTTTAGACGACCGCAGGCCTTCAGCATATGTATCAATACTTTTTGCCATTGCCCCTTATCACCATGTTTATCAGCTTTGGGCAAAATTTCAATGCACAAGCCATCCACCTGAATAACACCCACATATTGCTTAAACTTCAATCCACCATAAATGGGATCGAAATACTGAAAATCGTGCAACTCATTCAACTTCAATAAGGCATCCAGATGCTTTTGCTTGAAACCTTTGTTGCCAATTAATAAGCGCTCGTGCTCAAAAACTTGTATGGTACTATAGCCGATCACGGTTATTGCTTTTTAGCCAATAATGAGTCAATGGCTTCTTTTAATGGGAAATCATCACCTATTGGTTTCAACTCCCAACGGTCATTTTTATAATGATCTGTATCACCGTAGCCTTCGAGATTAGCAAAGACGATATCTCCATTTTTCTTTTCAACAAAACCTTTGCCCAATACTAAGCCAATCTTACCATAATCACCATAGAAGTATTCTTGTAAGAGAGGAATAATTTTATCCTTAAAAACCAGCTTCAAATCTTCCATGGTTGCAGCTTGCATAAAGTAACTATGGCCAATGGTATGATCCCGATCAACAAGCACCTCAATGCGTTTATTTATGGTATGTAGAAGGGCTACTAAATCAATCTCTTCAATCTCACCTTCAGAAGCTCCATAGTCTTTAATCAGTTCTGGTTGAGGCATCATTTCTTCAAAAGAAAAACGACGACGCAAAGCAGTATCCAATGCTTCAACACTGCGATCAGCCGTATTCATGGTGCCGATAATATGAAGATTTGGTGGGACTTTAAATTCAGTTTTTGAATAAGGTAAAACAACAGACAACTCATTGTCTTCGCCTTCTCGCTTATCCTCTTCAATAAGAGTAATTAGCTCACCAAATATTTGAGAAACGTTACCTCGGTTTATTTCATCAATAAAAATGGCATAAGCCTGATCCGGATCTTTTCTTGCTCTGTTAGCAATTTTCTTAAATAAACCATCCTGAATTTCATAAACCAAGCCGTCCTCTTCTTCAGACATAACTGGCTTTATACCTTCAATAAAATCCTCGTATGAGAATGACTGATGAAAAGTGATAAACTCATATCGCTTTATTTCAAGCTCAGAATCTTTGCTAAAGTTTTTAATCTCATTATTTAAGGCTAATAACTCCGGAGATTGTTGTTCAACTTCATCTAAAATTATTTCCCAAAACTTATCATCAGTCTTATTGAATATTAATGGATTCGCCTTCTTTTTAACTTTAACAGCATCACAGTTTTCAATTGTATGAGCTTGCAACTGCCCCCAAATGGTAGGCGTTACAGTTGTAGAGTTTGATAATGAAGCTTTAATCTGAAGAAATTCATGATTAAAAATATCCGCGACTTTTGCCTTGCCAATATCCATTAACACCAAAGCAATCACCTCCCACCATGACCTTTCCTGAATAAATGTCTTTAAGAATTCTTCCCTCGTAACAGTTGACTTCTTCGATGTAAAGAGATTGAAATACTTATTGCTTAAGGTATAGGTTTTTCCGGTTCCTGGAGGGCCATATAGTATTGTATTCAAAGGTAATTTCATAAACTGTTGGCCATTAGAATTAAATATCCCCATCACTCTTTGAAAATAAAATTCATAATCAGGATGTTCTGATTTATAATGGGTAACATCAGTGAGGGTTTTAAGTGGCAAGTCGAAATCTGTTTTCCAACTTCCTTTTAGTTTCCATTCAACATCCCTGCAATGATAATAATAGGAGCGGTCTGAATCGTAATAGTAATCCGATTTAACTTCTCCATAACCAATCAATTCCTTTCTACCGCGTTTTACAAAAATAATATCTCCAATGGCTACTTTATCACGAAACTCTATATTGGCCAATGCATTAATATTCTTGTCTTTTTGAGTTCCCTCAATTTCTTGAAGAACCTTGGCTAATTCCTTTTGAGATCCATATCGGTGTAGGTCTGTCAGATCATCCCAACCTAGAGCCATAACTCCTTTTTCATAAAACTCTTCCCAATGTTTAGCTTTTGCACCTGGGGCATACATCCAATAATTAATACCGTTTGAATTATTCATTCCGGTTAAAGTTTCAGGTTCATTAACAATGCTTTCTTTTAGAGTATCTCTTTCCAAGGAAGCCTCAGCTGAAATAAGGTAAAAGGGTTCATCTGTTTTACCCTTTATTTGCTCCAATACATTCTTGTATTCCGAAAAGGACTTGAAAGCGGTATCAACACCATACTTATTTTTGATATATGGTATTGAGGGGCCATTAAGTGGAATGTACTTATGAGGATCAATGTAAAAAAACAGCTCTGTTAGTTTTACCTGGCCGATTCCTTTAATGGTTAAGATATCTTCGAATTGCTCATCAGTTACAGAATCGTTGAGTATCGAAAAAAACATATTCCACAAGCGGTCTATTTCATTGGAATTCCTGTCTTTTTTGAAAGGGAACAAATGTACCTTTCGTGCATCAGCACTTGGCAGACCAGAATCATCATCGGGTATAGGCAAATCCAATTCTTTAGCAATTGCTGCAAATAACTGTATTCTCTTCTCCGGACCGAACTTGTTTAAATAGCAGAAAAAGGTAAAGGGATCAATCTCATCCAATTCAATTTTCTGGCCATTACTATCCTGATCAACAAAACCATCGATACCAATTGATTTTAATAGTTTGATTAAACCACGTTGGTTATCTTTCTGGCCTTGCAAATATTCCACAAAGCCTTTGTATGTCGGAATCCAGGAGAATTTAGTCATATAATTATATTATAGATTAGGCATTCAGTAAATTAAAATATTACAAAAATTTAAAACAATAAGATAGTCTCATAAAATTACCCTTTCGCCACTATATCCAATCCATTATCTTTTAATTTATATTTATCTCTTCATACCTATAAACAGGGATATTTAATAATCCAACTTCATATAATACCCTCTATTCCAAAAGAGCATTTTGTTCGCCAGAGTTACTTCGTGTGAAGAATTATTATAATCATATTTAAAAGTTGGAACTGAATGCTTTAGATCTCCGCTTGATAAATTATAGATATGAAATTCATTTTTATTATGATTGATGGTCAAGAATTCTTCTTGAAAGGAATTAATACTTAACAATCCTAAATCGCCAACATATAAAGATTTAATTAAAACCCCGTCTAATGAATATGATTTAAGTGAGCCATCAATATATGCGAAAAACTTATCATTATTATTATAATCAAAATCGTATAAACATATCCCATTGTAGCCCCAAATATCATGCACCTGACCATCCGTAATTTTTACCATTTTAATTCCTCCACCTTCTTTAGTTGGCGAATAATCGGTAAAAATTACAAATTCACCGTTAGTTGATATTTTTAATGGTGATTTAAACCCTTTAGGACTAATTGTTTTTATTGAAGTAATCAATTGTTGATTAATCATATCATAGACATGTATATCATGCATAACTATTAGTGCAATTCCGTTATCAGATATCCGCCATGAATTCAACCCCCATCCATAATCACTAAGATTTAGATCTTTTAAGTTGACTTCAGAAACAAACGTTTTATCAGGTGAGGAATACAATTTTAAATTGTCATCGTCTTTTATTAAGTAATATTTAGCATTACTTGAACAAACACCTCCCTTAGAGTCAAGAACATCTTTAAACTCATAATCATCATTTAGTTTCCCTAATCGAAGATATGAACCGGAATGAATAATCCCTTCTGAACTACAAGTAACATTCTCAATACTATATCCCGTTGCACCAGCATATTTATATGCAGAAGAACCATTTACATTAAAACTTGAAAACAAATTGTTTTTAACGTTTATGAGAGAAGGAGAATTGGATTTAGAAACAGCATGTAAATAATACCAAGCTCCAGTAGCAAATTTCGCATCGCTATGAATAAAACTGGTTTCATTAGCACCAACCTCACCAATTAATTTACCCTCGTATGAATCATATAATCGCTCATAAATAAGGTATTTATCAATGGCATTAAAATATTCACTTTTATCCCATGTGATAAGATTCCCCTCAATATGAGGTAATACTGTTACCTCCTGATTTTTCCCCCTTGCATAATATTTGCTTATAAGTTTGCTCGTTGAAGTATGAGTTGTTAGTTTATATGATCTAGAATAACCAACAAAACTACTGTCAGGAAGCTGAGTAATATCCGGATTATTAATTATTGCCACTTGATCGCCATAACCATTTGATATAACATAGGATTTGAAATCAGGCCCCTTGAAACGTTCCCATTTTAGATGCTGTATCCCATTCGCTACTTCATTACTTATAATTTTTGGAGCATAGTTATGCTCTAAAAACAACTTAAATTCTTTTGATAATTGATAGTATTCCAAATCAAGTTTATCGGCTACACTGCCACTGTTTGTTTTTACATCAAACTCAATTTTCAATGTCGACTTTGTTGTTCCATCTCCAAAATTATCATACGCTTGAAAGAACAAAGTGTCACTATCATTTCTCTTTACATCAACGGAGTAGCCATCAATCATTAATCGTGCCTCTAACACCCTATAATCTTCTACCTTATACGTAATAAAGTAATCGTTGTAGGGCGAAACTATTATTGTATCACTGCTAACATTTAAAGCAATATCAAAACGAATATCTGATGGAGGGGCAACCAATTCTGATTGTGAATACTCATCAGGTTGATGAGTGCATGAAAAAAAGAATAAACTAACTACTATTACGTAAATATATAATCTCATCTTATTGTCTTTGAATATTAAATGACACACCACATTTAACTCTTAATCCGCTCCAATCGGCCTCCTTGTCTTCTTCAAACACAGTCCAGAAATCTGTGTTATTGGTTGTTAAAGATGTTTTACTATCGTAGGCATATCCACATTGTGCAAATAAATTAAAATGTTTAAATACTTTTACTATTTCAATATTGCTATCCAGTATAAATGAATTACCATTATAGAGTCTACTCTTGTTAAGCCTGGATGCGTATTCGGGGTATTCGCGCTTCTCTTCATATTTTGTGACGATAAAACCTGGCTTTAGTGTTAGGTAAAAATTGAATCCTTTTTTTTGAAGAAATCGTGTGCTCAAAAGACCTGAATAGTTAATTGCACTTAGTAATTGGTCAAAAGCGACGACACCAGAGTAATCTTCTATTGATAAGCGGCCACTGGTTGACTGATAGCCCATCAATACTCCAAACTTATAGCGCCCTTCCTTAATTAAATAATTTATTCCTCCTTCGAAATTCAAATATCCAGGAAAACTACTCGTTGTTTGCATGGGTAATCCGTAGGGAATATACATTTCAGCCTGAATAGCTTTTATATTATCCATATTATATTGTCCATATCCGATTGATATATGGGGCTCAATCGATTGACATAGACCTTTAATTGCTATCAACGAAATAGCAAAAATAAGAATGTATTTCTTCATTAGTTAGGTTTAAATTCTTTGAGGGACATGCTAGCTCTCCGCCACCATATCCGATCCTTTATCTTTTAATTTATATTTCTTTCTCTTCTACTTCTTATTCTTTTCTATAAATTCATTAAGCCACTTCTTGATTTCTTTCCGTTTAAGAACTTCATCCGAAACATTAGGCTGATCAGTTTGACTAATTATTTGCTCAACCATTATATCGTCATCCATATATGCGTGCCAGTATTGATACATTACTAAGCTGGATTTGTATTCATTATCAGCAATAGCATCATTCAACATCTCTGAAACCCATCGTTTCTGATCGCCAAAAAGCATATCTTTTCTGACGAATGTGTCAAAATACACGATGCAATTTTTCTCATCACTTCTGCCAAGTGAAAAGCCCCAATGATTGATATAGCGCATCTCATTCGATTCTTCATCCCATGGATTAAAAATGGAGATTTCACCCTCCAAAAGGAATTTAGCCAGCAGTTCCTCTTGACTTTTAGCTTCTACTTCACAACGCTTTTGAAATTGTGCTAAGAAATGCGCCCCATAAATCCTTAGAAAATCTCTGGGTGGTACATCTCCATTGAATCTGGTATTTAAGATGATGAAAACTTTCTGCCTAGGTGTCTCTACCGAGCAGATGAATAAAAACTCTGCATCATCAGCCTTGTATCCTTTGGGGATATCGTAATAAATGGTCCAGCTAATATTGCCCCCTGGACGTTTATAGGTAGTGAAATTTCGAATAGAGTGAGGGGCCTTCTTTTTCAATTGCTTAGCAATGTTTGAGCGCATTAGTTTTCTTTTCTCCTGTAAAGGAGAAAGCTCACCAGTTATTTCATAGTAAACATGCTCTATGTCTTTAACATCAACAATCATATTAACTAGCTAGGATGGGGAATTCGTTTTAGAGGAAAGCGAAGTTGGTATGCATGGATGTTAGATTATTGAAGAACGAAATTAATTGGAATTGTGTACTGAACCTTAACTGTCTTCCCATCTTGATATCCAGGTTTCCATTGAGGCATATCACTAACAACGCGAATACCTTCCTGCATCATAATAGGCGCTTTAAGCATTGCTGGTCTAACATCTTTTATATTTCCATCTTTATCTACAGTAAATGAAATAAATACCCTCCCTTGCATCTTTAAATTATAAGCTGTTTGTGGATATCTGACGTTCATTGCAATATACTTCCTAAGGCCTTTCTCACCTCCTGGAAATGCAGGCATAGAGTTAAGCTTCGAAGATGATTCATTTTCATTGTTTTTTTCTACTAATCTTTGAAAATTAATTACTCCTGAAGGTTGAATTGTAAAAACTGAGTCCTTAGTGCTTCCATTAAACACACCAAATTTATCTGGAATTGAAATATTACTGAAATATCGGTTTCCAAGCAACATCCCCTTTCTATCAATTAAACCAAAGATGTTCTTCCCTTTACCAAACTGATTGGTATCCAAATTGCCTATCTGTATTTTAGCAAATTGCCCATCAAAGTTTTGTGCATAGTTATACTTTCCTCCAATTATGAACTTGCCTGACGTGTCAATATAACCATACTCCCCTTTATTCTTCGCAGCATAGGCTATGCCATTGATAAACGGTCCTGCATCATAAAACTGAAAGTTAATCACCTCTTGTCCTGTTGAATCAATGTACCCAAACTTTAGATCCTTCTCAACCACAGCCATGCCTTCACTAAAATCACCAGCAAAAGTAAAGGGTTCGCAATCTACTTTTTTGCCCTTTGGATTAAGTAGGTAGTACTTACCCTTTTTGAATTTGAAATGGTAGCCTGTAGGTTTATCTTTCGCTACCAAAGCCAATGGTATTAGTAAGCATATTATAAAGAGAATTAGAATTTTGTTCATGAATGCTGAATTAATATAATATTCGATTGTTAAATATAATTATTAATTCGGTATATACCATACAGTATTGTTGAACCATATAGTATGGTGCACCCATATAATATGGCCAGACCCTTTACTATTATCAGGTAATACAATCATTATCTTTGAGATATTAGTTTTGGTATTTGCTCGAAATCTATTGATCTACTGTATGATGCAGAGCTAACGGGTGAGATTAAAATCCACTGTATGTTTTTATGTGTAAAATTGACACGTAAATATTTGTAAGTATATAAACTGTTTGTATATTTGTGTCATAATGACACATAAAAACATCATGGAAGACAAAAAGAACTATTGTTACGAATATCCAAGACCATCGGTCACTACTGATTGTGCTATTTTTGGCTTTGATGGGATTGACCTTCATATATTGTTGATTGAACGTGGTATTGAGCCATTCAAGGGACAGTGGGCATTGCCTGGTGGCTTTGTTGAAATGGACGAAACAACCGAAGAATGTGCCCGACGCGAGTTGGCAGAGGAGACAGGGGTGAAGGACGTATTTTTGGAACAACTCTTTACTTTCAGTGATGTTAAGCGAGATCCGAGGGGGCGGGTTATAACCGTTTCATACTTTGCATTGATTAAATCCACCGATTTTAAACTGATTGGTGGAGATGATGCGAGTGATGCACTTTGGTTTCCAATCAATGAAGTGCCGTCGCTGGCTTTTGATCACGATCGTATTCTTAGAGTCGCACATGATAGACTTAAGGGAAAGATAAAATATGAGCCTATTGGTTTTGAATTATTAGAGGAAGTATTTACGATTCCCCAATTACAACGCTTGTATGAAGCCATACTTGGCATTCAAGTTGATCGACGTAACTTTAATCGAAAGATAACAAGCTTAGATATTCTTGAACCCATTGAAGATAAAATAGAAGGCGTTGGACACAAAGGTGCGCGCCAATTCCGATTTGATAAAGAAAGATATCAGGCGCTCAAAAGCCGTGGATTCAATTTTGAGATTTAAACAATAGTACTTGCTCATGTAGCTCCAGTCAGACTTTAGCTGTATTTGTCTGACCAACCAAAGTACAGCTAAATGGTTTGCTACCTTCTAATAGCAATGACAGATTAGTCATTGAATGGAATTGTTATATCATTTTTTGAGCTAAGAGAGCTCTTCACTTATTAAACTTATGAGTTATGTTTGGAATTAATTTTGTGAAATTTGACTCAATGACACACGTCATTCAATTCTCTAATGGTAAAATAAAAAGAGAAGGTAAAGGTTTATCATTCTATTACTATGCACCTCGAACATCGATAGCAGCCATACCAATGGGCAGTAGGGATATTCAATTTATATTTAGTGAAACAACTTCTGATTTTCAGAAGATAGCGATACAGGGACAAATAACCTACATCATCAAGGATCCCAATAAGTTATCGGAGGTACTGGATTTTACATTGCTTAATCGTAAACAATACAAGGAGGATAATTTTGAAAAGATAAATCAACGATTGAATAATGAAGCTCAGGCGTCCACTTCCAAATTTATTCAACAATTGCATTTGAAAACCGCCATTCGCAGTGCTAAAGAAATTGGCGAATATATAGACAAAGGTTTAAGGTCTTCAGAAGCAATTGCGCATCTGGGTGTTGAAGTTATTAATGTGGATGTTATTGCAGTGTCGCCAACACCAGAAATGGCCAAAGCACTTGAGACAGAAACAAAAGAGGAACTTCAAAAGGAAGCTGATCAGGCAATTTATGAACGTCGGAACTTTGCAGTAGAACAAGAGCGTCGTATTCGAGAGAGTGAATTAAACACTGAAATTGCGGTTCAAGAGAAGGAAAAGGAAATTCTTGAGAAAAAGGCTCAGATAAAAGTGAAGGAACAAGAAAGCGAGCGTGAAATTCGTGAACAAAAAATGGAAGCTGATTTATCCATAGAAAACTCGCGAACGAAATTGACTGAAATGCAAACAGCCAATACGAAGAAAGAAGCGGATGCTAAAGGTTATCTATTGGAAAAAACGCTATCGCCATACCAGGCATTCGACTGGAAGATGTTGATGGCTATGAATGTACAGCACATGGATGCGAGTGATAATATAGCTCTGGCATTTCGGGAGTTGGCTGAGAATACCGACAAGATCCAAAATTTAAATATCAGCCCTGATCTATTACAAAGTTTATTGCAAAAGAAGTCGTAAATGACAACAGATAATGCAATCATAGTAACTAACAAAACCAGGCTTGAGCTTTTAATTGAACGTTTTAATACAAAAGCTCAGGCTCGGTTTTATATTGAGCATTCAGGAGGTAGTTTTGAGGCTTATCAGCAAGAGCATGATTGTTTTTATAAGTCGCTCGAAAAGATTCAAAGCATTACATCACAGAATCTGAAGTTCAAAGTAATTGATCGCTCATTTCTTTCTAACTTTATTTTTGGAGAGAACGACAGCATTGTAATTGTTGGACAAGACGGATTGGTTGCCAATACGGCTAAATATGCCAGGGGCTTACCTATGTTGCCAGTCAATCCTGATCCAATAAGAAACGATGGTGTTTTACTTCCTTATAATTCAGATAATTTCGAAAATGGATTATTGAAGTTTTTAAGTCACAAGCATAACTTTAAACAAGTAACGATGGCGGAAGCTACTCTAAATAATGGTCAGAAGATTCAAGCCTTTAATGATTTATTTATAGGGCCGTCAACACATACATCTGCCAGATATGAGCTATGGTATAAAAAGCAAGCTGAAGTACAATCATCCAGCGGAATCATTGTTTCTACTGGTGCTGGTTCAACGGGTTGGTTAGGTTCTGTATTTAATATGGCAAATGGCATTAATCGTACGTTTGACAATAGTGGTCATGATATGGAAATGCAGATGGAGTGGGGGGATGATCATTTGGTGTATGTTGTGAGAGAACCATTTAAGAGTCGGCATTCGAATATTCAGCTTTCAGCCGGTATCATACCTAAGGGCGAAGCCTTAAAAATTGAATCGCACATGCCTATGAATGGGAAGATATTCAGTGATGGTCTGGAAAATGATTATTTAGCCTTTAACGCAGGTGCTATTGCTGAAATTGGCATAGCCAATGAAAAAGCCAATATTGTTTTTACAGATGATTTAATAATGTAATTTTAGCGTACAATTAAATTCAGAGTATGTACGCAGATCAGGATAGAGGAGACCAAGAGAAATATCAAAGGTATCTGGCCGGGATGGACACCATTATTGTGGAGAAAGTCGCCTCGGCCAGTGCTTATTTTCATGAAAAAGAAGGGCATGCCATTGTGGATGTTGGAATGGCTTCCGGAACGAGTTCATACATTCTGGCCTTACTGTTTCCTAATACTAAAATCATTGGTGTTGATATTAATCCGAAGATGGTTGGTATTGCAGCCGAAACCTATTCTTTACCAAACTTAGAGTTTAGAATTGATGACGGAGAAACACTCCAATCGTTGAGCAATGAAAAAATAAGTGGATTCTTTAATTGTTCATCCATTCATCATATTACGTCGTTTAATAATTATGCTCAGAATAAAGCCTATCTCACCTTGCAACGACAAGCTGAATTGCTTAGTGAAGATGGCGTCGTTGTAATTCGTGATTTTGTTAAACCTGAGGATAAAAATGTCATCGTTCAATTTCCTGAGAATAAACAAGGACAGCATGATGCTAATTTATTGGAGCAATTTGCAAAAACAGCTCGCTCTCTAGCTCCAGCCGATGAACAAGGTTTTCCTATTGAAAAGATTGATTATAATGGGAGAGAAGCTTATCAGCTCAACTATCCTGATGCGATTGAATTTATTCGACGCAAAGACTATTTAAATGATTGGGATGTAGAACTGCAGGAAGAATATGCCTATTACAGTCAGGATGATTTTGAAAGCGTAATAACCAGTTTAGGGTTAAGAACAATAGTATCTCAGCCTATTTATAATTCTTGGATAATCAATAACAGGTATATCGATAAATTTAAAATATACGATATAGAAGGAAAATCAATAAGTTGTCCTCCAACAAATTATGTAATAGCCGCAGAAAAAGTGTCTCATAAAGGAACACTTCTAAAGTCAGCAAGGCAATTACCTATGAATGATGCTAGTTTCCTCAAAGTAGAATCCTTCATCAATACCAGTAACGGTTTAATATTTGATGTGGCACAGCGCCCGGGAAGCGTGATTGATGTTCTCCCATATACGCGCAGTGGCAAAAAAGTGAGAATTCTTGCAAAACATGCCTATCCTCGCCCTATTCTACATCAAAACAATAGATTGATTGATAACAAGCGTTATAGTGGATATATAATTGAGGGTATTACTACAGGAGTTAGAAATAAGACAAGTAAAGAAGCCTTAGTGCAATTGCTTAAAGAACAATTGGATATTTCAGATGATCGTATTGGAGGTATAAGTAATGAACTGAGCTTTTATACTTCACCTGGTGGCGTTAATGAGAAGGTTGAAAGTTATCATGTTGATGTAAAAGATTTTATTGCATTTCCCAAGGAGATTGGCAGTTATTCCGGGTTTAATGACTCAGGCAGCTATCGCTCTTATGATGCTTTGCAACTTCTCAAATCGGCGCAAGTAGGGGCGCTTCCTGATGCGCGTTTGGAATTAAGTATTTATCGTTTAATGCAACAGTTTAATTTATCGCCAGGTAAGTGGCTGAATGAATACTGTAACATAAAAGAACTAGACGAGTTCAATGTTACGGACATTCAGTTTATCCAAGAAGACATAGAAACACCATTTGAGCCCACAAATAAAAGTGCAAACTTTTTATCTCATCATCGAAGCAAATTCTATGAGTATCCCATTGATGGGAGTGAACAAGTACTCGAATATATCGAACCAAAAAAACTAAGTTCAAATACTATTGTAACATTACCTGTTTATCGTTGTAAAGGTTTGATTTATGTTGGGATCGAGAAAAGAAACTTGCCAGTTCCTCAATTGATTGATGGTAATAGCTGTCTTTTGACGGTTCCTGCATTTCGTTTACCTAAGGAGGTTAGTAACCAAGAAGAGATGAAAGAATTCATGCTTAAGCGAGATTTCTTTAATTCAAAGGTTGATACAATTACGAAATTAGGAGAGAAATACCTGCCATGTATTGGTATTAGCCCAGAACAGGTTTATCCACATATTGTCACGCTTAGTAAGCCTAGTCCAGATTTGTATTGGATTACTCTAGATCAATTAATTGAAAATGCACATAAATTAAAAGATGGGCATCTACTGATTTCCATTTATCGTTTAAAGCATCAATTAGAATAATTATCGACAGAAATTACCTTGTATCATGCAATAATCCCACAATAAGTCACGTTTCATTCGGAAAGGTGTCGTTATGCTTCGACCTATAGAATCGAACAATACCCGAAGACCACCCGTGCAAAGTCCGATTATGCCACCTAGCTATAGAAAATTTTAAAGGCAAATATAAAGTTGAAAAGCCAAGAAGTTTGGTCTGGGATTTGTAAGCTTTTTAATCGCAATTTTGAAAATCTTGTATTTGAAATACTCAACTTTGCCCGAAAAGAGAAAGGCATTTGCAGAATTCGTTGGTAATCTGTATTCTTGCGGCTTGAAAATATGTTTGGATGTTGCGGCATAATATTCTACAGGTATTGCAGAAAATGTTTTTGGTGTTTTTAGCATATTAGATGATTAAGTATTGGAGTTAAATTGATCGATAATTAAATAAGGGAAGAAAGAGGATGAGAAAAATAATTATTTTATCGTTGCTATTGCCTTTACTGGCAAGTTGTTTAAAAGAAGATGAGGTTGTAGACTATGCCATCGTTGATGAGGGAATTATAAGTGAGTATCTTGCTGAAAATGGTATTGATGCCGAGCGTGATCCTTCAGGCTTGTACTATGAAATTATTGAAATGGGTGATGGTGCTCCTATTGGAGAGGATATCACTAAGGATGATAAGATCACTTTTTCGCTCAAGGGATATTTAACAAGTGGAAAGGTGTTTGCTGATACAGAGGGTGAAAACATAACGGGGTATTTATCTCCTATGCTTTATGGCTTTCGAATTGGTATTCCTAAAGTAAATCGTGAAGGACGGATTAATTTATTTATACCATCAGGATTAGCTTATGGTGCTAATAGTAGTGCAAGTGTACCTGCCAACTCTGTTGTTATTTTTGAAATAGATGTTAAACGCGATCAGGCGGATATTGATGAGGATATATTAGCAGCCTATATTGCCGAGAACCAGATAAATGCCGAGCGTGATGAATCGGGTTTGTATTATGAGATTATTGAACCAGGTGAGGGCGATAATGTCCCTGATAATGCGTCTGTTAGTGTTAGTTATAAAGGAACCTTATTAAACGGTGAAGTGTTCGATGAAAATACCTTAAGTTCATATCCACTTTATAACCTAATAGAGGCATGGCAAGTAGGTATCCCAAAACTTAAGAAGGGTGGCAAAGCTATTTTTTATTGCCCATCTCAAATGGCCTATGGTAGCGATGTAAAAGAATCTATTCCTGCTAATAGTATTTTGATTTTTGAGGTTGAAGTAATTAATTTCTTTTGAATTTAATCTTATTGTAAAAATTAAGCCTTGCTTCTTATTGAAGCAAAAAACAACTTAGTTTAATATGAAAAACCGTCTCAATAGAGGCGGTTTTTTTTTGTTGCGATTTTATAAGTGATATGCAAACAAGCTTATGTCTAGGTTAAAAAGATCAATTTCCATGTTTTCTGATCTATAAAAACAGGCCTTTTGTAGATGAAATATTCTGGTTTGTTGATTTCATTTTCCATTAATACTATCAATAAATACATTCGCTTCTGTAATCAATTTGAATACAATAAATAAAGAAGTTTTACCTCGAGGGAGGAGAGCGTTTTTATAACTATGTGCGATTAGTGCGCGATGTCAAATAAATAATATTAATCAGAAGAGTGGTTTATAAGGGCTCTTCAGTAAAATTACATACCATGAAAAATTTAAAATCAATTGTACTTCTATCATTTATTTTAGTTTGTGGAATCAGTTTTGCGCAACCTCCTGGTGGAGGACAAAGAGGTGGTGGGCAACAAGGACCACCATCCTTACCAAGTTCAAAACAAATTAAGAAGATGGTAAGCGAAATAAGTGAGAAGGTAGATTTAAGCGAAGAACAAGAGGAAAAAGTGCTCGAATTGTACGAGGAACATTTTGAGGAAGTTGATGCGAAAGTTTCTGGTTCGAGCCGTCCGGATAGATCAGAAATGGAGGCATTGAAGTCGGATTTAGAGAAGGATGTAAAAGCTGAAATGACCAAAGATCAGATCAAGAAGTATGAAGCTTATTTGAAAACACAAGAGCGTCAAAAACCACAGCGTCGTTAAAACATTGTTATTATGTCAATGAAAGCTTACTTTAATGAAAAAATGAAGTGGGGTGTGGGGCAAAGCCCCAGTTTATAGGGTGGCCACTATAATTCATATTGAACCAAAATAATTGTATTTTAGATGCTATAAGCGATGTATAAATATTTATAGCAAGATTCTGATGAGAAAGTATTTTATTATAACGGCAAGTGTTTTAATCCTTATTTCGCTTGTCCTCTTTATAACAGAGCGTTTAAGTCTGGCACCAATATTCTTAATTTCTGGAATTATTGGCTTGGCGATTTTTACAAATAAAATAAAATTTTGGGGAGGTTTTTCTTTCTCTCTATGGATATTAGGGGCTGTTGTAGCATCGCTTTCTTACCCTGAATACTTTCTCTCGATTGGAGATTTTAAAACTGAGTTACTTATTGTTCCTCTGCTTCAGCTAATCATGTTTGGCATGGGGTCACAGATGAGTTTAAATGATTTTGCGGGTGTCATTAAAATGCCTAAAGGTGTATTAATTGGAGTTGTTTGCCAGTTTACAATTATGCCAGTTATAGGTTTTTCGATTGCTTACATCTTTAAATTTCCACCTGAAATAGCTGCAGGAATTATTTTAGTTGGGTCATCGCCAAGTGGCATGGCTTCCAATGTTATGTCATTTATTGCAAAAGCCAATTTGGCCTTGTCGGTTACTTTAACCGCTTTTGCGACGCTTTTATCGCCCTTAATGACGCCTTTGATGATGAAGATATTTGCTTCAGAAATGGTGACAATCAATTTCCTTGATATGATGGCTGGGATTTTTAATATGGTTATTTTACCAATTTGTGCAGGTCTGATATTTAATCTATTTGCCTTTGGTGACAACACAAGAAAGACCAAAATTATTCAGCTTCTGGCTTATTTTGCTATCATAGTTATTAAGAATATTCTTAACTCTGTAGGAGGAGATTCTGTAATGTATTACGAATTTTTTAAAGGTGTATTATTTGATGGTTTGAATTTCATTGTCTTGCCTATTATTGTTGCGCTAGCCTTTAAAAACTTTATGAAAGAAGGCCGAGAGACACTGAATAAGATTCTTTCTTTTACGTCTATGTTTGGTATTGCAGTAATTATCGTTGTTATTACAGCTGCAGGTAGAGATAGCTTGCTTGAAGTTGGCTTGATGCTAATATTGGCCTGTTTACTTCATAATACATTGGGATATGGATTGGGTTATTCGCTTAGTAGATTATTTGGACTTAAAGAACAAGATTGCAGAACCATTGCTCTTGAGGTAGGTATGCAAAACGGGGGATTAGCCTCGGGATTGGCACTTCAAATGGGTAAGGTAGCTACCGTTGGATTGGCTCCAGCGGTTTTTGGTCCACTCATGAATATTACTGGTTCAACGCTTGCATCGTGGTGGAAAAATAAAGTGCCATCAGAGAAAAAGAAGTAAGACTGTTTTGTGATACCTGAAATTGTCTATTTAGGCGAGCTCATTCAATAAGTTTTCATACTCTTCAAAGCGGTGTTGACGAATTGGTCGTACCTTAGGTTCAGTACTAAAGTGTAATAATAAGCAGGGACTTATGTTTTTATATTCTTTTACATATTCGTAGGATTCTAGCTCGTTGTTTTTTATGCGTTGCTTTATTTTGTTGTGGTATGGATACATCTGAATTTGTATATCAAAGTTTGTTGAGATTAAATTAAACTAAGAAATATTCTAATTTCCTCTTCTGTTGTGAAAAAATTAGGACTAACCCTGATATTCTCTTTTTGCAAAGTCAACAGAATCTTTGCTTCTGTGAGCTTTTGGTAAAGTGCTTTTGTCTTGGTTATTGAACCTGCATTAAAATGAACGATGGCTGTTCTTTCTTCTCGCTTTTTTATTGGTGTTACAATGGTATAGCCTTTCTCCTTTAGTCCCTTGATCAAAACATCTGTATGTACAAGCACTTTTTCATATATGGTTTCAATTCCTATCTCAAGGAGTAATTCAATTCCTGCCGACCATGCATCAAATAGGGAATAAGCAATTGTACCAGTCTCAAATCTTCTAGAATCCTCATGATACGAAAGTTCCTTATAAGTATTTTCCGCTGCATACATGCCTGGCATTATAGGATTAACCCTATTTATCACTTTTTTGTTCACGTATAAAAATCCTGTTCCATGCATGCCAAGTAACCATTTAAAACCACAGCCAGCCATAATGTCTATCTGATCTCTTTCTATGTCAATTGGTATCATGCCAGCGGCTTGTGCCACATCAACCACAAATAAAGCTCCCATGTTATGAGCTAGTTCTCCAATGGCTCTTAGGTTCGGTCTAAAACCACTGTTGTATCGAACCGCGGCAAGAGTTACAATACGGGTTTTATGATCGATCAGTTTTTCAAAAGCTTCAGGATCAATACTGTTGTCATTATTCGTTTTTACAAAGCGAACTTCAATACCTTTATCTTTCAGGTTTAACCAAGGGAAAGTATTGTTCCAGTGCTCTCGTTCGGCAAGTACGATATTATCCCCTTTATTCAGATTTATGCCTTGGGCAATAATTCCTAATCCAGCTCCTGTACTTGTTACCAAGGCATACTCATCAGGTGATCCACCCAATAGTTTAGAGAGTAGCTTACGTGTATCATTGCGATTGAATGCTTTTTTGCCAAGCGGGTTAATTTCTGTTTTTAAATAGTTCTGAAGTCTCTTGTTAACCAAAGTATTCAATGGTGCCTGTGAAGCACTATTCAGATAAACAGCTTCTTTAGTTACCGGAAATAGAGAACGCAATTCTTCTAAGTTCATTTTTGCTTTTTTAATGGACTGATCCTTAATTACTGTACGACTCGTAATCTGGTATCTTTAGGAATAAACTCAGTTATGCTTACGATCTTAAAGGCATGATTTTCAACTTTCTTCTTTCTTTTTACCCAGACCAATAGGGATTTTAATATAGAAATAAACGGCAGAGTTTTTTATACTTTGATCAGGATTCTTACTAATGTCAGTTAGTCCGTAATAATAATTAACACCAACAGCCATGCTTTTTATCTCCTTTTTGAATTTATAACCAATACCTCCCAGCATACCTGCATCAATGTGTTTGTATTCATCTTTTACATCACGTGTGTAGGTAAGCTCACCATCAAACGCTGATCGATCAAAGGTGTCTTTTGGTTTATAAATTAAACCAAGCTGGGGTCCCAATTCAATGTACCATCGCTTTGCAAATCGCTGCTGAAAAAGAATAGGTACATAAAAGGCGGGAATTTTCTTCGTTAGCGTTGCATCTTTATAAACCTCATCGAATTCGGGATCACCCATTGAGTATGTAGGCATACCTGTGGCACCTACCTGAGATTTAACATGTACGCCTGTACTTAGGTAACTATTGTTTTTAAGCAGGATGTGAAAATAAAAGCCAAGATCAAAATTATTCATGGGCTCAGCATCGTCAATGGTGTAAATTGTAGAGCGATTCATGCCGCCAGAAAGGCCAAATTCGATATTAGGAGAATTTAATGCCTCGCCAAACAGTAGAGAGATGAGGATTTGAGAATTGCCTACAAAAGGTAAAAGTATAAAAAGACTTAAAATGACAATTCGTATGTATGTTTTCATAATTAATCTAGGATGAATTTATTTCTTTTTTTTATAAAGAAAACTAAAATATCTCTGATTTTAACAAGCAGTGCATACTTATTGATTTAGAAACTGTTTAAGTTTGATAATTCATTATTGTAATTTAGGAATTAGCCAGGTATTTGTTTTTAAATCAATCGTTCCTCCCATGTCTTCTTTTATTACCATATCAACAATGGATATTCCTTTTTGTGCCATGTTTTCAAAGGTGTCATTACCATCATTCGGAAAATTTTGACGCGTGCGGTGTATGTTGAAACGGTTTGAGAATTTGCGATCAAAAGCTTTTTCTACGCCATCTTTCCCAATCATGAAACCAAGCATGCCACCCCAGGTTGCTGTTGGGTTATCTGAATCCCAACCGGCAAGCGTACCTATTTTAATGGTTTCAACAATATCGCCCTCGCCATAAAATAAGCTAACCAGACTGGCTGCAAAGTTAATACCCGCAGCAAAGCAGCCATTGCAATACATTTCGCGAGATGTTAAGTCGTAGCCATCTTCCTGATTGATCTGGTATCTGACGTAGATTGAATCGCGTGTTTGTTCCCAGGGAATGCCACTTTTGTATAGTTGATAGGTGTAGTCATACATAAGTGATGCGTATGACTCTTCCGGTAAAACCTTTCTTGCTTCTTGTGCCATCCAATGAATTTGTTGGCTAATGGTATCAGAGTGATTTACTGATGCCAGAGCATACATGCTAACGTAGAATTTCGAAATGAACTCGGCATCTTCCCTTGCTGTTGTTTGAATTGGAAGGTGAGCCAGCTTTAGAGCTACATCAGGTCGGGTGGGAGCAAATAAACCAAATATTTCGGTGGTTAGTTGGGCATCAATCATGTCGTAATGCTCATTTAATGTTGGATTGCTGGTTTCAGGAGGCAGAATGCTATCGCCCATTAGGTCAAATGCTTTTTGGTTCGAAACCCATAGGAAGTTCTCTTCTTCCGACATAATGTGTTTTAACCACCCATCACGAATCTGTTGCGGTGTTAAAACGCTTGTTTGGAGGGTGTACATCAAATGTTGATACATGTATTCAATGTCTGTATCATCATCAGCTCCCCATATTTCAGAAGTGTCTCTGAATACAAAATCAATGGTTTCAGATAAATCACTTGGTACACCTTGTCCCCATATGCTGGGCTGATCTGCTTGTCCCCAATCGTGTCGGGTGTAAAAGTCACCGGTTTTAATTTCACCGATGTTACCAATTTTATCCATTTCGGTTACCAAGCCTGTCCAATTGGCAATGCATTGCCCCAGCCAAAAGCCATAAAGTTGATCGGCATATTTTTCGCGAGAAATAACTACTGTGCCATCGCTCTTTTTTGATTCATTAGTACGACCATTGCAGGCAAGTAATATTGCTGTTAAAAAGACGCTTAAGTATAGTTTCATTTTTTTGCTGTACATTAGATAGATATGATACTTATTCCTTGATGCAATCAGACTTATTCTGTAAGCCATATGCAATATAAAGAAAAATGCTTTATCACTTTAGTGCATAGGATAGAATTTATCAGTGTTCAACTTTTTAATTACATTGCTCTCACGAAGGATAACATCTTTACTAGTTTTGAGTAGTTGCTGATGTAACAGATTGGTGAAGTATTTTATGTAAAAATGAAAGCCAAAGCAATCGTGTTACTTAATATAGCTAAGAGATTTGTTGAAAAAGTTGAATAAGTATTCGACAACGCTGAGGAATATTCAAAAGAAATGATAATCGCGATAGGGCGAGCAAATAATTCAATTTACATGTGATATGGCAAGGTTTATTAAAGCAAAAAAAGAAGCAATAGGAATATCACCTGATGCGATTCTTTTTAGAGGTGAGAAAAAAAGTGACTATATAAGACTTCGAGTGCTTGATTTTGATTTGGAAAAGCTTGATGAATTTGAAGTTAAAAATGTTTGTGAAACTATTCGTTTCGATAACTCAACTACAACTTCATGGTTAAATATCGATGGACTGCATGATGAAAAAATTATGGAGGAGATATCATTGGGGTTTAAATTAGACTCATTGATCGTTCCAGAAGTGTTGAATACGCATGCAAGACCTAAGATTCAAGAATATGATAATTGCATCTGCATTTCTGTAAAGATGCTTCAATATAATGGGGTAGATGATCAAATTACAGCTGAAAACTTAGTCCTTATTATTAAGGAAAATTTGCTCATCTCTTTTCAAGAAAAAGAAGGAGACGTTTTTGAACCTATTAGAAAACGTCTGAGAAAAAACAAAAAACGAATTCGGAGCTCTGCCTCAGATTATTTAGCTTTTGCACTTCTAGATGTTGTTATTGATAATTACATCTACATAATAAGTCGAATTGGGGAGAAGATTGAATCCTTGGATGAAGAATTGATATCTAAACCATCTAATTCTACTTTGGAAGCTATAAATAAATACAAAGGTGAAATTATATATATTAGAAAAGCTATAAAGCCATGCCTAGAGATGATAATGAGTCTTGTTAAATTAGATTCAGAGTTGATGAATGAGAACATTGGTATACATTTAAAAGAACTTCAAAGTAATATAAATCAAGCTAATGATTTGTTGGATAGTTATCGGGAGATTCTATCCAATCAATTAAATATGTTTCATACAAATGTGAGTAATCAACTGAATGCTATCTTGAAATTCTTGACAATATTTTCAGTGATATTTATACCACTGACTTTTATTGCAGGTATTTATGGGACGAATTTTGATAATATTCCTGAACTTCATTATAAGTATAGCTACTTCATTATGTGGGGTGTAATCTTGGTAATAGCCATCTCCATGATAATTTATTTTAAAAGGAAAAAGTGGTTTTAGCATTGCATAAGGAATCATGAGCAAGCCAACAGTGATCATTAATTATAGCATATTGAAGTGTGAAAAAAATAAATAAAGCTTTGTGCAAGGATCTCATCAGTAATTCGTCAGCTGCGGAAGGAGCCATAAGGAATTTTATAAGAAGAAAGATTACATCATCACATTAATAAATGTTCGAATGAAAATAATCAAGGAATTCAAAGAGTTTGCCATTAAGGGTAATATGTTTGATATGGCAATTGGAATTATTATAGGTGTGGCATTTAATAAAATCGTATCATCTTTAGTTAATGACATTATTCTACCTTCCTTTAGTGTAATAATTGGGAAGGTTAATTTCCAGAATTTAAACATTGTGCTTCAAAATGAATTAACTGACCAAAACGGGAAAATCATACAAGAATTATTAGTAATACGATATGGTAATTTTATTCAGGTTGTATTTGATTTCTTTATTATTGCAATCACCGTTTTTTTGGTAATTAAGGTATTTAATAAATTGAGAAGAAAGGCTGAAGATGTAATGGATAATACCGTTAACACACCAAGGGATATTGAATTGTTATCAGAAATAAGGGATTTGTTAAAGGAAAAACAATAAGTGTTGCTAAAATATAACTGTTTCTCATATCCTTATATATTCAATTTGCCAGCTCTTAGTATTGTTTAACAATTAAAAGCAGGCACGTTTATGTTGATTTTAGTGGCTTATTTATTTTCTAATTCGGAATAGAATTTTTGCAAAGTAAAAAAGGCTTTTTTTCGATTGCCAGTTTCTGAGATTAAACCCTTACGATTCCATCCATCCTGATAGGGAATGAGCATGCGACGTGGCGAACGAAAATCGGCCAATATCCATGGTGTGATGCCGCTCAATTGTGGTATTTTAGCCAAGGTAGGTAAGGTTTCTTCATAGAGTAATTCCTGAAACTCTTCGCTCCATCGGGTCATGTTATCTGCATGATAGCCTTGTAAGGCACCAGCTCCAAATTCCGATATTATTACAGGTTTATCGATGTCGATTTCCCAACGAATATTTTTAATGTTATCAATGTCGCCGCCATACCAGCCATAATATTGATTAAAACTTAATATATCCACCATGTCGGCAAAAGGATCTTCCACGACCATGATGTTGTTATCGCTCTCTTTTCCATGGTCTTCAAGTGCTGCACTTATTAAACGAACCTTGTCCAATTTACGTGTTGTATTTACTAATTTTGATAAAAAGGCCAATCGTTCATCCGACATGGGTGTTTCATTAGCCATGGACCAAATTATGACCGAAGCGCGGTTCTTATCTCGATGTATCACTTCGCTCAGTTGTTGTTCAGCTTTTTTGTAGGTTTCAGGATTTCCCCACTGAATGGTCCAGTATACTGGTATCTCTTCCCACAGCAACAAGCCCATTTCATCAGCCAGTCGAACCATGTGTTCATTGTGCGGATAATGTGCCAGGCGAACAAAGTTACAACCTAGCTCTTTAGCCCAGTTCAGAAGCATACGTGCATCCTCCATGGAGTGAGCTCTGCCACCTCGCATTACATTTTCTTCATGAATGCAAATGCCTTTTAAGAAAACGGTTTTACCATTAAGTAAAATATCTGATCCACGCGTTTCTATTTGACGAAAACCTATTTTGTCCGTTACATTGTCCTCATTGGTATGCAAATTAACTGTGTATAGTTTTGGGTCTGTGTCGCTCCAGGCTGTATATTTTTTAAGGGGAATTGCAATAGCAATTGAACCATCAGATTTAGTGATGAATTCTTTCTGTAGATTAAGCTCGGGAATGCTGATTGTGACCTTGGAATTGGCTTTATTATTTCCATTTAATTGAACGTAACCACTTATTAATTTCGAATTATTTTCATCTAGTTGCAGGCTGTAATCTTCAATAAAAGTTGGACTTAGCTCATAAATAGTTACATTGCGGGTTATTCCACCATAATTCCACCAGTCGGTATTTAAGGTGGGTACTTCATCAGCAGCTCTTTTATTATCAACGCGCAAAATCACAAAATTATCTTTGGCTTTTAGCACATCAGTCATTTCGAAATTGAAAGGCGTAAAGCCTCCTTTATGCGTACCCAACTTTTTGCCATTTACATAAACATCAGCCCGATAGTTAACAGCACCAAAATGTAAATAATATCGTTTTGATGCATTATAATTGGGTAGATCAAAGGACTTTTTGTACCATAGGGTCCCTTCGTAATAAAACAATTTTTCCTTTTGTGAGTTCCAATCTCCCGGTACTAAAAGGGTGGGGGAAGCATCAAAATCATATTCCACCAAATCCATTTTGTTTTTTGGTTTGGTATTGGTGTAAAATGCGCCTGCTCCTGGATTGGGTGAGCCATCGTGGGGTTGCCATCGATAGTTGTAATAACCGGTTTCATACATGTCAACAATGTAATTCCATTTGCCATTTAGGCTAATGCCCTTTCGCAAATAGTTGTTGTGTAGTAAGTTGTTTGAGAAAATAGCGCTGAGATTTACTATTATAATTGCTGCAAGTAAGATGTATCGTTTCATTTACACTTATTAATTAGATCTTTTGAAAGATATGATTTTCTAAAATTAATTTGCACTTATTTTAGCCTAATAAGAGGGCTTAATTAATTTATACCTCGTCTGTTAATATCAACTCTGTAGATAGAAGTGCGTGCTGTGATATAAAGCTGTTCCCTGTTTTTTCCACCAAAACATACATTTGAAGGTCGTTCAGTGACTTCTATAGCATGCAAAAAATGACCGGATGAAGAATAGATATCAACACTGCTTTTCCCTCGAGGTGTTAGGTATAGGTTGCCCTTTGTATCAATCGTCATACCATCGCAACCCAATTCAACAAAGAGCTTCTTGTTATCAAGTGTGCCGTTTTTATTGATGTTATATTGGAAGGTTTTCCCGGCTTGAGCATCGGTTACATAGAGTATTTTACCATTGGGTGTTCCTATCAGTCCGTTAGGTTTTTTCAAATCGTTGCAAACTCTGATTACTGATGAACGATCAGGAAGAATGTAATAAACATGCATCCCATCCTGTGGAATATTCTTATCATCGCCACCGTATAATGGATCTGTAAAATAAATACCTCCCTTGGGATCGATCCATAAATCATTGGGTTGGTTGAAGCGTTGGCCATTAAACTTACTCGCCAGTATAGTTAGTTTCCCTTCGGTACTGGTTGAAGTAATTCTTCCTTCTTCGCCCTCGCATACCACTAGTGAATTGTTGCTATCGAAATATAAACCATTGGCCCTGCCACTTTCTGTGCGAAACGTATCCAGTTTATTTTCAATGGTCCAGATCAATATCATGTGATTTCGAATATCGGTGAAATACACATTGCCTTCGGCGTCAACGGCAGGACCTTCTGTGAATTTAAAGTCGCTGGCAAGCTTTTCAACTTCACCACATTTAATTGCATTAGACTTTTTATTCTGTGACTGAGAAAAGCTTGTGCACAGTATAAGTGCTAAGGTTGCTAGTAAAAGTTTTTTATTCATGGCGATAATTATTTTAGCTTAAGTTATGAAAAATCATTTAACTGGCCATTTTTTAATAAGATGTGATGATTCGATTTTTGAATTCTTTTCTATAAAATAGCTGTGCGATTCGCTTTACAAGGGAAAGATTCGATATTAAATTTGTTGGTTACTGGATTCCTCTTTCCTTTTTTGATCTGCATTAAAACGATAATGATTTCTCAAATTACACTTGAGTGTAAGGTGTTAACAAGTAGGTAAATATGAGTTTGAAAGTGAGCTCATTTATTTTAAAACTTAATATTACAGGCAAATGAAGGCTAAATTATCTCTTATCTTATTGGTTATCTGTTTGAGCTTGATGGGTGGATGCTCTGAATACTTCATGGAAAATGGTAAGTCTAATCTTAAGATAGTGCCATTTAAGGCTGATTTTACGGTTTATAATCACAGTGATATTAATGATAGAAGCTGTGGTGAAATGCCAATTTTCTTTCTAACAATGAAAGGAGAGGGCAATATTACCCATATGGGAAAAATAACAACTACCATGACTTTTTGTAACAATATGGAAGATGGTTCTTATTGGGGAACCACAGGTTGGTTTGTTGCGGCCAATGGAGATACATTGTTTCTTGAAATTCCCGAGGGACAAATTGTTCCCAATGATGAGTCAAATTCAGATTACTATCAAGCGAAGTTTAACGATCCAATGTACTTTACTGGCGGAACAGGTAAATACGAAGGGGCATCAGGCATGGCTATGACAAAGGCGTATGTGCATGACGTACCTGAAGAATGGCATACCGATTTTTTCAGTACCGGTAAATTGATTTTGGTTAAAAATAAAAACAAATAGCATTTGCTATAACAAGAAGAGGATATTCAAAAATATTTTTTGAGACCGTTCACTGAGCGAAGTCGAAGTGATTTTAAGTTGAATGTCAGCAAGGTGAGATTTCCATCTCGGCTTCCCCTTCGACAAGCTCAGGGATCAGTTCGAAGATCGTTCTATATTTTTTGGATACCCTCTTTTTTACAACTAAGGCAATTTACAGATTATCCACCAATCATGGCCTTAATGTCGTATGATTCAAAAATGGTAACTATTTCTTTTAAACGCTCAGGACTTGGTTCCGCCATTTCACCTTTATTATAATTTTCACCAAGCTTCTCGTATTTTTTCTCTGCAATATTGTGAAAGGGTAAGAGGTTAACCAATGGCTTTTTGCCTTCCAGGTTAGCTATAAATTTTGCTGATTCATGTATGTTATAATCATCGTCATTAACTCCTTTGATAAGTGGAATACGGATGTTCATAGCAACCCCTGTGGCAGCCAGTGTTCTTAGATTGTTTAATATCTTTTGATTAGGCATGCCTGTCCATTGACTGTGTTTCTCAGAGTCCATCATTTTAAGATCGTACAGAAAATGATCAGTTCGTTTGGCAACTTCCATCAACACTTCTGGTGAAGCATATCCCGTGGTGTCAACACAACGATGAATTCCTTCATTGCCACATGCATCTAAAAGAGGAATTAAGAATTCATGATGTAGCAAGGGTTCGCCACCTGAAAAGGTAACACCGCCTTCGGATTTATCCATCAATAAGATTTCCTTTTTAATTTGGCTCATGATCTCTTCTGTACTCATTAATTTGCCAGTCATTTCGATGGCTTTAGTTGGACATACATCGGCACAGATTCCGCACAGAGTGCATGCTTCAATATTGGTTGCAATGCCATCAGAAGTTAGCGATAAGGCGTTCTCAGGGCATTGTTTAACGCACTCTTCACATGAAATGCATTTACTGTTGTTGTACATCTTCTGCTGATGTTTGTGCTGGCTTTCAGGGTTGTGACACCAGGCACAGCGCAACGGACATCCTTTTAAAAAGATGGTGATGCGAATACCAGGGCCATCGTTTATGGCATAGCGCTTAATGTCAAATATTAAAGTGGGTTGATTCATGTTGAGAATGCGTGTGTAGTTCAGTTAGTGTTGATTCAATATTTGTAAAAATGAATGCTCATCGAGCATAGCCGAGATGATAATAATTTAGTCTAAATAAAAAAGATCACTTCGGCTTTGCTCAGTGAGCGCATTTGATTATAAATTTCGAACAGCTTTATTTAAAGCCTAAACTTAAAACGATTCGTTTTCAGTACGATCAATAACTTCTTGCTGAAGGTCGGCATTCATGTCGTTAAAGTAATCGCTGTAGCCTGCCATTCGCACCAATAAATCCTTATAATCTTCTGGTGTTTCCTGCGCCGCCTTTAAAGTTGCAGTATCCACAATGTTGAATTGAATGTGATGTCCGCCTAGCGTGAAGTAGCTACGAATGAGTTGACCCAGTTTCGCAATGTCTTCATCACGTTTTAACAAACTTGGTAAAAAACGCTGGTTCAACAGAGTACCACCAGAGCGCGTATGATCAAGCTTGGTAAGTGAACGGATTACTGCGGAAGGACCGTTAATATCGCAGCCATGTGATGGCGATGTTCCATCAGAAATAGATTTAGCGGCTAAGCGACCGTTAGGCGTGGCTCCCATTACCTTTCCAAAGTATACGTGACATGTGGTCGATAGCATATTTAAGTGGTATTCGCCACCTTTTACGTTTGGTCGGCCATCAATGGCATTAATTAAATCATCGTAAACCTTTAGGGCAATGTCATCGGCATAATCATCATCGTTACCAAAAAATGGTGTGCGGTTTAAGATGGTCTGACGTAAAAATTCTTCACCTTCAAAGTTTTTAGCTACCGCCGTAAGTATCCGATCCATATCGAAAGTTTCCTTTTCGAATACATGGTGTTTAAGTGTTGATAAACTATCGGTTACAGTTGCCAGTCCAGTACATTGAATGTAGTTGGTGTTGTAACGTGGCCCTCCATTGTAATAATCTTTTCCTGTAGAGATACAATCTTCAATAACAACAGACAGGAAAGGAGCTGGTGCATACTTGGCAAACATTGTATCGATGTAATTGCTTACCTTAATTTTTTGATCGATGATGTATTTCATCTGCTTATGGAAAGCATTGTATAAATCATCGTAAGTTTTAAAGCTTCGAGGATCGCCGGATTCGCAACCAGCCACCTTACCAGTAACAGGGTCGATACCATTGTTAAGCGTTACTTCAAATATTTTTGGTACGTTTAAATAACCTGTCAACACATAAGCCTCCTTACCAAATGCGCCTACTTCGATACATCCACTGCAGCCACCTTCGCGGGCATCTTGCAAGGATTTTCCCATGCCAAGCATCTCTGTAATGTATGTCTCAGGACTAAAAACAGAAGGGTAACCATGGCCTTGACGAATAACTTTACATGCTTCGTTCAGAAATTTATCCGGGGTCTTGTGACTGATGTGAACCGACGATCCTGGTTGAAGAAGGTGAAGCTCTTCAACCACTTCAAGCATGATGTATGATACATCACTAACGCCATCTGAACCATCCGACTTAAGGCCTCCAATGTTGATGTTAGTGAAATCGTTATAGGTACCACTCTCCTTAGCCGTAATTCCTACTTTTGGAGGAGCGGTTTGGTTATTTACCTTAATCCACATGCAGCAAATAATCTCCTTAGCTTCTTCACGAGTTAAAGTGCCTTCAGCTATTTCTTTTTCGTAGAAGGGAGTGAGGTGTTGATCGAAATGGCCTGGGTTCATGGCATCCCATCCGTTTAATTCGGTTACCGTTCCAAGGTGCACAAACCAATACATTTGAACAGCCTCGTAGAAGTTTCGTGGTGCATTAGCTGGCACCCAACGGCAAGTTTCGGCAATCTTTAATAATTCAGTTTTGCGTTTTTCATCACTTTCTGTACGTGCTTTTTCTTCGGCCAAATCGGCATGGCGTTCTGCAAAAACAATGGCAGCATCACACGAGATATCCATGGCTTTAAGTTGCTCAGCCTTGTTATTGGCATCTGCATCGCTCATGTAATCCAAAGAGTCGAGGTGTGCTTTAATTTCTGTCTTAAAGTCAAGCATACCCTTTTTGTAAATTTTTCCATCGAGGGTAGTATGACCCGGAGCGCGTTGTTCCATAAACTCGGTGAAAAGGCCGGCCTCATAGGCTTGTTTCCACTCGGTAGGTACATGGTTGAAAATCCGTTCACGTTGTGTGCGGCCTTCCCAATACGGAATCACCTCTTTTTCGAAAGTGTCAATGTCTTCCTGGCTGATGGTGTATCGCTGCTGATCTCTTGTGTTAAGCACATGAAAATCTTCAACACTATGGCAGGTTAACTCTGGAAAGGTAGGAACTGCTTTGGGTATGGGGCCTCTTTCGCCAACGATTAATTCATCATCGCCCAGATAGATGGTTTTTTTCTCGCAATGATCCAAAAAAGTAAGGGCTCGCATTACTGGAATTGAGTGTTTACCATTGTGAGCTTTGTAGTATGCAGTTTGGTGAAGTGCTCTCTCAATGGAAATGCTTGGTTCGGCATCGAAACTAAGTTTACGTAGACGCTGAATTCTTGGGTTCATTCCTGGGCCAATTTTATTACCTAGTGGTTGGTAGAAGTTGCCTTCGGCTGAGGCGGCTCTTTCGGCTGGTTTATTAGATTCTTCTTTGCCTAATATTTCTTTTACGGTGGGAAGGTTAGCTCCATTGGGATCTATTTTGCCTTGTGGTATTTTTGTCATTGTTGTGGTATTATCTTTATGATACAAATCCCCAAAATGAATATTGGCAGTAAGCCTTAATTCAAGGGATAGATAAATTGTTTAGTTTGATTTGGTTTGCTTTCCTGGATTGAAAGCACGCAATTTTAGAAGTATGAAAAATTGCAATTAAGAATTGGTTTGTATGTAGAACATTAAGCACTCATACAAACAACGATAGCCTTTTATGATATTAAAATGATTTACCACCGCGATTTTATAATTATTATACGGGCAAAAATGGTAAAAAAAAATGGTAAAAAAAATAGATCACTAGTATTTGAGTATAACACGCTTGAGTATTTTAGTGACATGCGAGTGTTAAAGGCAGAGAGGGAGTCGCCTGGCTGTCAATAAACGGGGCATGCTAAAACAATTTAAAATCATCATTAATTCACTCATGAAGTAGAAGAAATCACAATTCGCTCTGACCGTCACTAGGAATTATCGGGTGTGATGTGTGAGCCAATATTTTTTGTTTGCTATATAAAATGTCGTATGTCGTTTTAATTTAAAATCTAACTAATAATTCTGTACTAAATAAGTTATTGTTAAATGTTGATATTAAACTGCTATCCCAATGATATGGGCAATAATGATAAGATAGTTCAATGCCAATGTAGTTTGTTTTAAATATCGGAGTAAGAGCTGCAATGCCTAGTGAGAGGTGTGGTACATCTACATCATAATACTCTTTCTTATCAGAGTTTTTCACATCTTCTGTTATGCCAGTAGATACTGATTCTAATCCAAGCCCTAATTTAGGTATGAGTTTCAAATGGTCCTTATCAATTACTTTATAACCAACCAATCCACCGAAAAAAACACTGTAATCGGAACTCACATTATGAGTTTTGCCTAAGGCATTAAAATCAAAGTTTTTAGAGTCTTGATTTATTCTAAATTTGATTCCAAGTTCAACTTGAAGTTTGTACCTCAAAGGCGTTGAAAAGGTGAATCCAATTATTGGACTATAAGAGAAGAAGTTGTCTTTACCGATGGATTTATAGAACCCTGTATACAAATTGTAGCTCATAGTATGGTCTTTGTACTCACGAGCATTATTTGCAGATAGCTGCTTTAGGTAACTCTCTCTTTTCTTTGCAGACTTTAGCTTTTTTTCAAACGCTTCTTCATTTCCTGAAAACAATAAGCAAATAATCTTTTCATCAGTCGTAAGGTATCCAACTTCTAGAAGATTAGTATAATTGGATATTAATATGGAATCAATTTTGCTACGCAATGGTACATAACTAAAATAAGCCTTGTTTTCCGTATATATATTTCCGTAATCATTCTTTTGAGATGCATAGAATCTATTTAGGTATTTGTCACTATAATCGTTGATGAAAAAAAGATTAACATGGGTTTGAATACCTTGCCGTTGAACTAGTGCTAAATAGATTCTTAATCTATACAGAACCTCAGAACCGCCACAATAATTTTCCCATCTGTTTATCACGATGTCGCAAGAATCTAGATCTCCATTAATTAAGTAATCAGAAATTAAAATAATTGAATTTTCTGTGACTATCTCACAATCAAAAACGGATACATTTTCTAATAGTTTATCTTTTTTAGAATCCTGACTTGAAACTTCAAAAAAGGATAAAGAAAGCATTATAGGAAAAAATATTAGCTTGATTTTTAGCATGGAAGGGAGTAGTTTATGTGCAGTTTGTTAAATTATCAAACCACTGATGTGTTTAAAGGTTGATTAAGGTGATCTTCAGGATTAATTACACGTATTACTTATACTTCATTGAGAGGTAGATCTATTATCAACCTATTTACCCATTCAACAAATCACTTCGTTTAAACTTTACACCTTTTCGAATTAAGTAGGCGTGATACGCGCTTGGTATGTCATGTGTCCATTTTGGTAGTATTAGTGTTATTAAAATTCGATCGATATGTGAGATTAAACCCAATAAGATGGCTAGCTGAAAGGGTAGACCCGCGTGGTTAAATCCAATTAGAGATGTGAAGGCGATAAGTAAGGTGATGCCCCATAATTTAGAAAGAAAGGCATGGGTACAGGTTTCCTTTTTAAATTTAACCAGACTGATAATATAACACGAAATTTCCATGCCAAGTATTACACCAATGGGTATAATGTTATCGCTAATTAGTTGAGGGTATAAAAGCCATGTTGCAATACCTATGGATAACCAAAATACCATATCCACCTGGCTATCCATTCGTCTCAGTTTTGCAGATGAGATATTCTGTTTACGTGCAACAATGCCATCCAGAATATCTGATATCAGACCAAGGTACATCAAAACCAGAATGATCGGTTTTGAATCAGCTCCGATATAATAAGCTAAAGCTAATATGATAGGTGCTAAAAGAAGTCGGAATAGAATAAGTGCTTGGGGTAGATTCATCGTTTTTAAGTTTAAGGGTTTGCAAGTATTGTTTGTTACTTGACAAAAATCCCATAAACTTTAAAGGCAAACAATGAACCTGGGTTAATAAATGCGTCGACGGATGCGACTTAAGGCTTGAGGTGTAACGCCAATGTAGGAGGCGATGTGTTTTAGAGGTATCTGTTTAATTAATTCAGGACGTTCGGTGAATAAATCAAGGTAACGTTCTTCGGCAGATTTGCTCAATAATGAAAGTTCTCTCTTCGACTTTAAGAGATACATATTTTCGTTCATCCGTCTACCAATAGCATTACCGCTGTCTGTGTTTTGGTAAACATCCTGTAAGTCTTGATAGGAAATCCGCCAAAGCGTTGTATCTGTAATGGTTTCAGTTTGGTATTCAGATGGTTGGCGGGTCAAAAAGGAATCGTAAGCTGAAACAAATTCATTTTCAAAAAGAAATCCAAAGGTAACATCATTTTCTTCCAAGGGAATGTGAACCCGAGCTGCCCCTTTGGTTATGAATGATAGATAGTTTTCAATCTCACCTGCCTTAAGTAAAACTATTTTCTTTTTTACGTTTACCATTTCCAGCTTGGAAGAGAATAGTTGCCAATCATCATCATTCATTGGGGTTATGCTTGCAATAAATTGCCTGATTTCTTCCATGTTTGGTTAGGTGTTTATTAAGTATCAATTGGCATTAAAAAAATCTATGAGTATCGCACTTAGTTGTTCAGCCTGATCTTCTTGTATAAAATGATTCGACTCAAGCGTGTAATGTGTCTGATCTTTAGCTCCCTCTACCATCTCTTGCAATAAAGTGTCTTTACCTATCCACATTTCATCCTTGTGATTACCCCAAATTGTTATAAATGGTTTGTCGAACAAGGCCAGTTTCTTATTTAGTTTTTGATTGATAATGGCTTCCTTATCGCTAGACTGTTGAGGTATGAGCGAGGGAAATTTTCTTACAGCTCTATAGTCCGATATTTTCTGGAAGGGTTGATTATATTTCTGAACGATGGAATCGGCCAAACTTATGTTTGATCCCCAATTCATAATGTTACCCGGCGAAAAGGAAGAATCATTTTTAGCGTAGGCGATGAATCCTTTGAAACTTTCGGGTATGGTTTCAGTTCCTTCAAAAAGATAACCATAAGATATGGCTACCTTTTGAAAGCGAATAGGCTGCCCAGCCACAATTCGTAATGTAAGCATGGCTCCCCAATCGTGCGCAAACAAACGAATGTTATTAAGTTGTAATTGGTCGATGAATTGTGTTAGCCATTTGGTATGATTGGAATAGCTTATTATTTCCTCATCCCTGGGCTTGCTCGAATATCCAAATCCTATCAAGTCTGGGATAATTACGCGATAGCCTTCTTTGATTAAGTTAGGGGCGATGTTTCGATAAACATACGAGTAATTAGGCTCTCCATGCATTAATAAAACAATATCACCCTCAGGATTACCCAAATCTAAATAGGCCATTTTTAAACTATCTTGTACATCCAAGTATTGGTAGTTGCTTAGTTCAAAGGAGGCGTTTCTTGTGTTTGCATCTTGCTTAACTCGGTGCAGGCAGGACGATAGAGTAATTGCCAGTGTAGCAAGTAAAAAAATAAAGTATTTCATTCAGGTTTGGTTTGGATCATAACGCGCATGAAGATAAGAATTTTACAGTCGTTCACGCATTCAGAATATACTCCTAAAGGTATTTGTTTAGAGCTTTATTTGTTAAACGTTTCAGCCTTTTTCTAATGCTTTTTCGCTTTTGTCAGTTGCTTTTCTTTATTCTTGACAAAAATTAATTTGTGTCTGCTTTTGGGTGTCTCTCGTTGTTCAATTTCGAAATTACCGATTGATTTTATTAATGGTGTTAGTTTCTCAAATCCATAATTTCTTGAGTCAAAGTTTGGTCGTTTTTTCTGTAATAAACTTCCCACATCTCCAAGAAAAGCCCAGCCTTCCTCATCTGACAAATCATTAATGGTGGAGTAAATCAGCTTAATTTCTTTATTGGTGATTTTATCAACGCCAGATTCTTCGATGTCTTTATTCTCGATTTTCTCCTCCGATTGTTTCTTTAAAATCTCGATATACACAAACTTATCGCAAGCTACAATGAATGGATTTGGGGTCTTTTTTTCACCAATTCCAATTACTTGCATGCCCGCTTCTCTCAGCCGAGTGGCTAATCTTGTAAAGTCGCTATCACTCGACACCAAACAGAATCCATTTACTTTCCCATCGTAAAGAATATCCATTGCATCAATTATCATAGCCGAATCAGTTGCATTTTTACCTGTTGTATATCCGTATTGTTGAATGGGGGTTATGGCATTTTCCAGTAATAGGTTTTTCCACTTCGATAAATTGGGTTTTGTCCAGTCGCCGTATATTCTTTTTATAGTTGGATTACCATATTTGGCTATTTCTTCCATCATTTCTTTAACGTGAGCCGATGGTATATTATCCCCATCAATGAGCACCGCTAAGTTTAAATTGTTTTCCATTTGTTTTTCAAGTTTATTTTTGATGGCATTTGTTTCTAAAGTATCATTTAGGCCTTTTCATATACTTTTTACTAAAGTAGCTAATAATACCGTTTACAAACCAAAACGACCCCGATAATTAGCAAAATGATTTATCAATCATTTTGGAATACAATTGGTATAATATGAAGATAATGGCTGTTTGTAGCAATGAGGGTGTCCAAAAACTCGGAAAGCATCCGTTCACTGAGCGAAGTCGAAGTGATTATTAGTTGATAATCAGCATTAATAAAGTTTCATCTCGACTACGCTCGATGAGCGAGCTTACTTTTTGGACATCCTTGTTTCTTTCTTTTGATGTTAAAAATGAGTGCCTATTAATGAAGAAGACTACCAGTTTCTAACTTTTTTTCGATATTCCCGAGGTGAAAAATTAGTGTAGCGTTTAAATATTCGTGTGAAATATGCTGGCTCTACAAAACCTGAAAGCATCATGATATCACTAATACTCGTGTTTTTATTGCTTAACAAGGTACAAGCTTTCTGAATTCTGAACTCATTTAAGAAATTGATAAACGTTTTGCCCGTTACTTTTTTGAAAAAACGACTAAAGGAGGTTTCAGTAAGTCCTGTTAATTCTGCCAATTCTTTTATCTGAATTGGCTTTTGGTAGTGCTCCGAGACGTATGTGTTAATCCTGTTAATCCTTGAGTAGTCGTTTGACTGTACCTCAATAGCGGCCTTAGTGGCATGCAATAAATGATAATCATTTGTATTTGCTAAGGTTTGAAGAGCTTGCATTAAGCAGATAAGTTTTTCAAAAGCGGGGAGTTCAACCATGTGTTTTAATGCTGGCCCCACTTGTTCTTTAATGCCATGCCCAAAGGAAATTCCGTGGCTCGATCTTTCCATTAATTTACTTATATCTGTAAATTCAGGAAAAGGGAGAATACGTTGATTAATAAACTCAGTACTTAGTTGAATAACGATTTCATAGTTGTCATCCTTATCTTGATTGCCGAGGTTAGAGTGGGGGATGTTACTTCCTATTAATAGTAAATCACCATCATTATATCGTGCCACATTACTTCCTACATGGCGTTCTGCACTTCCTGATTTAATGTATACTAATTCATATTCAGGATGAATGTGCCAAAAAGGTTCGCAACACCCAGGCGAATTACTATGGATGTAAAATGAACTGCCATGATTGGCTTGTATGTTTTCATATATGGGCTCCATTTTTTTACTAGCTTCTTTTGTTTATGGCAAAATAAGTCAAATAATCGATAATTTAAGACAAAAACACCTGTGTTTAGTGAGCTACTTTTGCATCGAAATAAACTAAAAGAAGATAATGATTAAGGTGAGTGAGCAGCGAATGGCATTTTTTGCTTCAGCACAATTGTATTTATCGCTGAGTATATTGTTTGGTACTTGGGTGATTTACATTCCACATATTACTGAAAAACTTAATATGAGTGAAGGTCAACTTGGAGTTGCTCTATTTTTTGGAGCCTTTGGTTCTCTTTTCGGTACAGTGATTGGTAAAGGATTGATAGGTAAGTTTGGAGAAGGAAGAGTTTCGTTAGTAAGTATGATGATGCAGTCGGTTTTTATGCTTTCAATGTTTTTAGCACCAACGTTTTATTTATTATGTACAGGTTTCTTTTTGTATGGTTTTAGTGGTGGCATATTTCAAGTTAGTGTCAATGCCATGGTGATAAGCATTGAAAAGAAATTCAAAGTAGCTATCATGTCGCGTTGCCATGGTTTTTTTAGTTTGGGAGGATTGATCGCATCCGGATTGGGTACTTTGCTGCTAATTGCTTTAGATAGTGCTGTATGGCATATTGTATTTTCAGTGAGTGTAGTGGTTATACTTCAATTGGTATTTGCGAAGGTAGTGTTGCCAGTTAGGAGTGTACCGCAACCACGAATAGTGCAACCATCTTCCAAAACTAAAAAGAATGGACTACTAATATGTTTAGCCTTAATTGCTATTAGTGTTATGGTAACTGAAGGTGCCATTGCTGATTGGAGTGGTTTATACCTTCAAGATGTGGTGAAGGTAAACAAAGAATGGCTTGGTTTAGCGTATGCTGCCTTTTCTTTATCAATGACTGTTGGACGATTTGTTGGTGATTTTTTTAGTCGTCGTTTTGGATCGTTACAAATAATAATCGGAGGGTTTGCACTGGGTTTGATTGGTTTTGTGTTTGTTCTTAGTCAGGAGTTTTATAGTGTGGTTTTTGGTTTCTTTGTCATTGGTACTGGCTTCTCTATTATTGTTCCTGAGATTTATCGGATTTCGGCAAATATAGAAGGTGTGAATTCGGCCAATGGTATCGCTTTTATGGCTGGAGCTGGATATGTCGGTTTCTTGGCTGGCCCTGTACTCTTGGGGATAGTTGCCGAAACCTTTGGTCTATCCATCAGTTTTATGGTATTATTTGTTTTGGTGAGTTTCGGTGCCCTATTGGCTACTGCATTGAAAATTAGTTCACGATTAAAACTTACAAATAGTTAAATTATTTATTTGCAAGTCTGTAAGTCAAAACACAACATGAGTATTTCTACAGTAAAGCAGCAAATTGCGGAATCTTCTTGGCTATTTTTACAGCAACTGTTCCTAAGTCTTTAATGTTTTGGATAAGATCTGCTTGTGATAGGTTTTCTTTAGAAGCTTGTTCAACAACTTTTATTAGAACCGAATAAACTCTCAGATCTTCTGTCCCAGGTGTAATGGCATCAATTTCGCTTTTTGATAGCCCAGTTAGCTTATCTAACTCACTTTTATAGGTTCCATTAAAGGCGGCATCTGCTTCGGCAAATAAGGCACTAAATCTGTTTTCTGGCATGGCTTAGTTTTTATTAGTTATTTTTTTAATTTGATTCGATATCTCTTCCAACTTGCTATAAGCGTCATCACTCTTAATATCTATCTCTTTTCCTTTCTCAACAGCATCGCTTACCAGTTCCGAAACTTGAACTAAAGAATTTGTTACAAGAGTGTCAGCACCTTCTAAGCCTACAATGTTTAACGCATCCTGTTGGCTTTCTTTTACTTTACGAACAGATATTAGGTAATTAGTGATGGTTGAGTTTGCACGAATAGCATTCTCATATGATTGATTAATGTGGCCAATCACTTCCTTTTCTTGTTTGATAATCGGTTTTAATAGTTCATTTCTCTTGGCTGTTATCTGTGCATTAGCTGCTTCTTGAAACTCAAGCATGGTCGCCAGTGCTTCATCAGTTTCAGCCTTACCGCCTGATTTTCCGGCATTCTCTATGGAGGTATATAATGAAGGCTCACCTTTCTGGTACTTCTGCAATTCAATTTTTAAAACGTAGTGAATGACAAAAGGTGAGTAAACTTCATCTACAAACTCGTTAATGTCATTTTTAATTTGTCTGTAATACATTTCTACAACATTCCGGTGAGATTGATGCAGTGCAACTAGATCTTTGCCCAGTACCTGTGATAAATCCACAGTTTCTTTTGGTATGGAAATGCAAGCCGTAAAAAGGATTGTTAATATAAGTGGAGCGATGAATTTAAATTTCATTTTTTTAAGTCTCATTAGATTTGTATTACCAGAATTATGATTAAAAATAATGGATTTTATTTATAAATGAAATTGGTTTAGTTTAAATAATCATTTTTCAAGTCAGTGTAGCCTTCCTAAAAATGTAGCCTGACCCAATCTATTTCAAACTTACTTTTGTCACTTACTCAAACCCTTTTTCAGGACGGGTGCTTTTCGTGTCCTCGTGCCAGACGGGCATTTACCTTTTTTCATGATAAAAAAGTAAACAAAAAATCTACCGCTGCACCCCGATGACGCTAAATTGGCTTTAACTGCACTAAAAACAAAGAACTCTCCCGACATAGAACCTTGTGGCTTTGGGTTCCCCAAACCCTACAAGTTCTATGTCGGGATCAAACAGCTTTGTTTTTCACGCTTGTTTAAGCCAATTCTTAACACTATCGGCCTGATGCGGTGTTCCCACTTGGATGGCCGCTGCGGTGTTTGTTTTGAGGCTCTAAATAGAAACAATGACCAAGTTGAGTGCTAAGAGTGGGCAAGCCGAGTCGGGGGGATCTGCCAGAGAGGGAGGCTGTGCGTTGGCCTGTGCGGGCGTGATCAGTGTGAGGGAGCCCAATACCCTAGCAATTTTCGAACTACTCTGTTGTTCACTTTTTTCATATTCAAGCCAACTTGCCAAATAGAAATCATTGGCCAACCCGACTCCCAATAGTCTGTTTTGTAAATAAAAATTGCGCCTTGTTTTTTTGAATGGGGGCTAACGGTTAGTATAAGAAACGTAAGTGATTTCGAAGCTCTTACTTATCAATTTGCACTGAGCCAAATTTGCGATTAGACACAAATTTAGAGTTTTAAAACAAACCGTCAAATCGCAGATTTGGCGGAGCTGATTAAATGAGCAAATATTCCGTAAACCACTGAGCCACTTATGTTTTTTATACATTGTTGTGCCCAGTAATTTATTCAATGTCGTCAATATCTGAATCATTAATTTGTTCAATAATCTGATTATCTTCAAATTTCTCAAAGTACCTAATCCAGTCAGCATCTAAATATGTTTCTGGATAGTAATTTTTCTCTCTATCCCAAGAATCAAATTTTGCTTTTAAAATCAAATTACCTTCTTTGTCGAATTCATGGTACTTCAAAGTAAAGTCGTATTCATTACAACACCAACAGTCTTTATCCCAAAAAATCAATTTATTCCAACAATACTCATATTGAACCAAACTTTTAGTCCAGTTTAATTTACTTTTAATGTTTCCATTATCAAAATAGTCAATCCTTTGATTCCTCTTAGTCTCATATTGTTTTATTCCTTTTGATTTATATTTTATTTTTCGTTTTATATCACCGTTTTTATATTCTACAATCTCAATTGGGAAACCTGAAGAATCAAAATATTCAATCTTTTCATTTAGCCAATAAGGATAACTATTTGAGCGCTTTTCTGAATATCTTTTTATAAGATTTCCATTTAAATCAAAGTATCTATAGATACGACTGTTTTTATGAAATGTATTTTTCTCTCTTAATTCTCCAGAATAGTAATATTTTGTCAAATCACCAATTGGTTGCCCATTGATAAACTCACCTTTCATTTTAAGGTTTCCATTTTCATAAAAACTAGATTCCAGGCCATTACATGGTTCTCCACAACATAAATATTCTGTCCAAGCAGGATTATAATTATAATGAAATACTTCTTGTAAAGGCTCAAGAATTATTGTGTCAATATAGATTCTAAATTCAGGTATTTGAACTTTATGAAAAGGATTTCTGTCTGGAATTCCCCAATAGTAGCCTTGTGATAGATAATATGTCCCTGTGTCCTTAAGTATTGAATATCCATTAATCCAATCAACTTGTGGTTGAGTAAACTCCTGCAATTCTGTTGTGTCTTGATAAATCCAGTATGAGTAGTGAACCTCATTAGTATTGTTACAAGTATCCTTAATAATCAATTGATACTTAATATCCTGAGAATATAGATTTAAAGTCAGAATAGTGATGAATATATTTGTTAGCAGTATTTTCATATTATTGGGCACAACTAGCCGATATGCGTATTGTTTATATATCCAATATAGCTGTAGGTCATTTTTCTGTTGATTTGTAGATTTTGATAAGATTCATTGAATTAACAGCTTCGCCTCCTCAGTCACAATTATATGGTGCGAGTTAAGCTGGTCATCTATATAATTCTACCGCACACCATATGTTATCGTTATCTTGTTCCTCGATCAAGTGTTACTTTCAAATGAATATGATCATTCTTAGTTGTAATACCACTTAAACAAGTACCAGGGTTATGGTTTTCTTACTCATCATAAAAAAAGCTATTTTTTATCAAATATCCAAGTCATCAAGCGGACTTTTTAAGCGGCTTATATCTTTATTTGAAATTTGAGTGTAAATTTCGGTTGTCTTGGTGTTTGAATGGCCAAGTAGTTTCTGAATATTACGAATGTCCATGCCCGAATCATGTAGATGGGTGGCAAAAGAGTGGCGTAACATATGTGGTGTAACACGTTTGTCTATTCCTGCTTTTCTAGCTGCGTTTTTTACCACGCTTCGTATGCTCGACGCACTATACCTTCCACCATTAAGACCTTCAAAAAAATGGATATTGGGCTGCTCGGTTCGCAAATATCTTAAAAGTAAATCTCTCATTTTATTTGATAAACCAACTATTCTACTTTTGTTGCCTTTGCCTTTGTTTATTACTATTACATTTTTATTAAAGTCAACATCTTCAACTTTTAAGTTAATTAATTCGCCACAGCGAATACCTGATGCATACATTAAATAGAGCATGCATTTATGCTTAGGGTATATGTTAAGTTTAAGCAATGTTTCAATTTCCTTTTTCTCTAACACTTTTGGTAAAGCTGTTTTGTGTTTAGGTCGAGGAATTCTGATGTCTGTTAGTTCATGGTCACCAAATGCTTGTAGAAAACGTTTAATGGCACTTACCGCAATGTTTTGTGCCGATGTTGAGTAACTTAATTCCTCACGTAGAAAAAATAGATAGTCTATTATTTCGTTATTGCTAATCTCCAATACACCTTTGTTAGGATAGTAGGCTTTTAATTTACTTATTTGGCAGGCATAGTTATCTATTGTCCGCGCACCTGCACCTTGCAAAGTCATTATTTTAATAAATGATTGCAGTTCTTTATCCTCTTTGTAATTGCTTTTTTGTTGGTGAGAAAAGATTTTCTCGTCATGTTTAACCTTTATTTTTATTTTACATCCTTGTTTTTCAAAATATTGCTGAATGGCTTCTTTATTGTTAGCGTAATTGGGTATAATCCAAAAGCGTCTTTTGGCTTCAAATACACTTCCCATTTCTTTCCATAGCTTGTCCATCGCTGTTTGAATAGATAAGGTAGTTTTAAGTAGGCCTTATTATTAACTATTGTTATTGCTACCAGCGCTGTTTGTTCAAATGCATTTAATGCATCTTTGGCTTTTAGATCGCTTGATTTTTTTTTGTTGTTAAAAGAGGCAGCGTTTAAATATTTCGTACTAATATTCGCTACAGCCTTAATATCTTCCTGCAATAAGGTTTTAAAATTATTATCGTCTCTTATATAATAACATTGATATTGCTGGCTATAGCGTACATAGTTTAAAGACCTAATGCACTGTTCAATACTATCGTTATCATAAAAGAATAACTTTACAAGCGGTGTCTGCCCATGTTGAAAGCTATTATAGTATATGGTAGGTTTTTTTGTCATTTTTTATGCACAACATAGTTAATATTCATACCTTAAGAGTATTGTAAGCGTTTATAAACGTAACTAAACGTCTAATCATATACTTATGACTGCTCATACATGTTTATATTGCGACGAATTAATTGTAGGACGATCCGATAAGAAATTTTGTACAGCCCAATGCAAGAGTGCTTATCACAATCAGAACGAATCAACAAGCGAAGCCTATATGCGCACACTTAATAAACAACTTCGAACCAATCGCAGAGCTTTACATACGGCATGTCCATCTGGTAAAGCTACCGTTCGAAAGTCTTTTCTTATCAAACTAGGTATGAACTTTAAATACCTGACGCATACCTGGAGAAATCAAAGCGGAACTCTGTATTATTTCTGTTACGATTATGGGTATACACCTTCTATGGAATCGGGAAAAGTAGTGATCATTCAAGAACAATCGTACATGAAATAATGTGGTTTAATCCTTATTCCGCTCGTCCGTGCTTACATCATCAATTTGGTTGTAAGTCGAACCTTGAATTTATTCTTTCTACAATGCATCCTGCATTTTTGGAAATGAAGTGATATGTTATGTGACTGTAATATCTTGTATTTTAGTATAATGTATTACAGTGAATACTTAATGAATATCATTGCCATGTGATGTGAATTGTCTATGTTTTTAGGTGTTTTATAATTGTTTCTATGTGCTGTTGTTGTGTTGTTTATAGAGTGTTTTGTATTGCTTTTTAACAACGGAATACAAATGTACTTTCTTTACCTTATGCCTTTATAACACTTTCAGTCCGATTTACTACGAATAAATATTAAATAAGGACGCTTTCAAGTTTTCACCCCGAAGCTATTTTATCTCATCTACTTTTGACAGCACAAATCAAAACTAATAAACACATGAAGATTTTAACATCAATTATTTTAGTGGCTGCTTTAACGCTTGCTTTCTCATCATGCAGCAAGGATGATGATCCGGAAGAAGTATTGGATATGAAAGGTACTTTCAGTATTTCCATTGATGGAACCAAATATGAAGGTACTCAGGTACTGAATGGAGCTGTGGCTCAAGTTCGAACTATCTCTGCCGAGAATGAATCCTTTGTTTTTACAGCAATCATGACCGATGGTCTTTTTAAAGCAGGTAAAACCTTCGATTTTGAAGTGGATAAGAGTGAAATTGCACCGACAATAGTTGTCGACCTCGATGGCGATGGCACCGATGAGAGCCTATGGGGTTTAACCGGAACGATTAAAGTGGTGAGTACATCCGAAATTGAAATTGATGGAGTTTTCTATAAGGATTTCTTAAGAACGAATCCTCCACACACAGTGAAAGGTACAGTTAAATCGAATTAAAAAGTGTGTAACAGTATTATTACCAAATTTAAACCAATACAATAAAAAATTAGACACATGAAATCAAGTAAAATTTATTTATTAGCACTTGCCATCATATCTTTAAGTTTATCAATATCATCATGCAGTGGTGATGATGGCGCGGTTGGACCGCAAGGTGAAACCGGACTGCAAGGTGATCAAGGATTAGTTGGGCCTGCCGGAGCGGATGGTTCAGTTATTTATAGTAATGAGGGTGAACCTGCCGAAGAGGTGGGTGCTAAAGGTGATTATTATTTCGATATCTCAACAGGCTTGTTATACGGGCCAAAATTGGATGATACGACTTGGGCCGATGCGGCTAGTTTCATGTTAAAGGGTGAAAATGGTTCGGATGGGGAAGATGGTACCGATGGACAAGATGGCTCTAAAATATTATCAGGTAAAGGTGCTCCAACAGGTACTGATGGTGAAATAGGTGATTACTATCTTGATATCGAAACCTATACTCTGTATGGGCCTAAAACAAAATTGTCGAGATTGCAGTGGGGAATGGGATTAGTGCTTAAAGGAGTAAAGGGAAATGCCAATGTTAAAACATTTTCACTGACCGTTCCTGCGGAAAGTTGGTCAGTATTGCAAAATACAAGTGCTTATGAATTTAAACGTTTGAGCTTTTCTGCATCGTTTAGTGCCTTGAACAAAGATATTATGGACAATGGTTTTGTGTTGGTTTATTGGAAGAATGGTACATCTCAGTATCAACTACCGTATGTGAGTTATACAACAAAACAAAACTTGTTAAGTCGCAACTTTTCACTTGTAAGCAGTGGTAGCGGATATAAACTAGATCTAACAAATATATTAGAAGCGCGTACCGATAAAAGTGAATTATTAACGGTTACCAATTTTAATTATAAGGTGGTCATCGTAAGCGGCGAAGCTGGAGAAGAGTTACAAGCGGCACAAAAAGATCCTCATGCTTTTCAAGAATTAAGCAGGGAATTGGGCATTGAATAGTGCTGATTGGATTTAGTTGTTTTTAAACAAGCATCTTCCTTTTTTATCATGAAAGAGGAGGGTGTTTTTTTATTTATAGTAAAGCAGTTGAGTAGTATTACAAATTGTTGAAGACCATAAGCGTATGCCAGCTATGAACTAATACAAAGAGAATGGAAACGATGGTGTAGTAAAGTGAAGGTTTAAACCTCTTTATAAAGCTATCTTTGCCAATTAATGCCATGCCCATAAGAAAGATTAGAGTTGTATAGGCTGGTGCTGTAAAACCAACTGGGCTCATGCTCCAATTCGATTGTGGCCATTGTATTAAAGCCAGCCACGATGAAAAGTAGATTGAGATTCCGGTAATGTAAACTACCAAACCAATCTTCTGCTGTTTCTTCTGAAAGGATAATCGCATAAACAGGGGGAGGGAGAATACGATTAAACGTAAACCATTTTCAGCATATAGGATATAATTTGGAATACCTATGTTGAAGAAGTTAGTGTTAAACGCTTCAGGTAATTGGTGATACCATACTATGTTCCATATAAAAATGGGAATAAGCAGCAAGAAACGATTTGTTAGATATGTCAGGCTTTTATTCATAAGGAAATAGTTCAGCTTAAGGTTTGAAAAAATGGGATGTGTAGCGTACTGAAAGGACAATTACAGTATCCATTCCCCATTGGGGATACATTATTTGCAGTTTCGCAGATATTCTCCCAAATAAAAAAGCGCACGAGCAAGAGTATTTCTTACCCATACACTTTTTAAAACTAAAAGCTTATTATTTTTTAGTAACTCATCTTCACAATTTCTTTAACACCTTCAGGAGTAATGGCACCTCTTTCGCCGATGCCTTTCCAACCACGTTGGTTAAATCGTTCAGCAATTCTTTCAGCTGTGCCTTCGTAGCTATCAGTGTATTCCGATAATTTCGTTGGTATGCCCAATGAGTGAAAGAATAATTCAATATGATCGATGGCTGCCTTGGCTTTCTCTTCTGTACTGCCTGTTTGCACATTCCATACACGTTCTGCTAATTGAGCCAATTTGTCCTTTTTATCTTCAATATTATAGGTATAGTGGCTTCTGCAAATAATAGCAAGTGTTCGTGCATGATCGATACCATACATAGCCGTTAGTTCGTGCCCCATCATATGAATGGCCCAATCTGATGGCACACCTTGACTAATTAATCCATTTAAAGCCATGGTGCAACTCCACATAAAGTTGGCAGCTGCAGTATAATCAGTTCCATCTTTAAGAATAGCAGGTGCCGTTTCAACAAGTGTTTGCATAATTCCTTCTGCAAATCGATCTTGCAACTTCGCATCAACCGGGTAGGTTATGTATTGCTCCAGTACATGCGTGAAAGCATCAGCCAATCCGTTGGCAATTTGTTTCTGCGGAATGGATTTGATTACCTCAGGATCCAGGATTGAAAACACGGGGAATAAACCGGGTCCCATTAATGCCAGTTTTTCTTGAGTTTCTTTACGTGTAATCACAGCGCCGGCATTCATTTCAGAGCCTGTAGCTGGTAATGTTAGAACCGACCCGAATGGCATGCCTTGCATGGCTGGTTTCTGACTACTAACCATGTCCCATGCTGATTCGCCTTCGTATAAAGCAGCAGCTGATATAAATTTGGTACCATCAATTACTGAACCTCCACCAACAGCTAAAAGGAATGTGATATTTTCTGATTTAACAAGTTCAACTGCTTTGAGCAATACTTCATACTCAGGGTTGGGAGGGATGCCACCCATTTCAAGTACTTCATGTTTGGCAAGAGCCTTTTTTACTTGCTCATAAACGCCATTTTTCTTGATGCTTCCGCCACCATATAATAGTAACACTTTAGCATCCTTGGGTACTTCTTTCGAAAGTTTTGCTATACTTTCTTTACCAAAAATAATCTTGGTTGGGTTTTTATATTCGAAATTATTCATTGTGTTTCTTTTTTACTTGATAATTAATCAATAATAGTTAGCAAATCGTCTTTGCTCTTACGTACTTTCTTTAAGTTGGCCAGCCAATCGTTCTCCAAATCACGGTAACCTAAAGGTAACATCACACAGCTTCTCAAGCCCTTCTCCCTTAAATTCAGAATTTCATCCAAGGCAGCCGGATCGAACCCTTCCATTGGTGTGGCGTCCACACCTTCAAAAGCAGCAGCAGCTATTGCTTGCGAAAAGGCGATGTAAGCCTGACGTGCAGCATGGTTAAAGTTGTATTCGGCATCGCGCTGTGGATAACTACTCAAAAGCATTTGGCGGTAATCTTCCCAGCCTTGGTTTTTGAAACCTCGTACCTCATTGGTGAGGTCAAACATTTTATTGATGCGTTCTTCAGTGTAGGTATCCCAGGCTGCAAACACCAACAGATGCGAGCAGTCCGTTACTACAGATTGATCCCAGGCAATTGCTCTGATTTTCGCTTTAACATCTGGGTTGGTGATCATGATTATTTCGAAGGGCTGTAATCCGCTTGAGGTAGGAGCTAAGGAAGCTGCTTCTATAATAGTATCTATTTTTTCTTGTGCTACTTTTTCGCCGTTCATAGCTTTTGTAGCGTATCTCCAATTAAGTTTTTCTAGTAATTCCATTGTATTGTTATTTTTGTGAATATTCATTCTTTTTTTTGAGAAATAAGATCAAACCTTAATACTATCCCAAGCAGCCTGAAATGCTTCTTCTAGTGCTTTTTTATCTACTTGATAGGCATCTCTTTTTTGCATGTTCATTAAAAATGCCATTGGATAAATCGTAAATGCATATAGCAAATATGGTGAAATAGGCTTTATGATTTCTTCTTCTTGTCCTTGTTTCCAGAGATCAAAAAGAGGTTGTAAATACTTAAGCCCTTCTTGTTGTGTTTGCTCATCTATCATAGGTGTATTATCGCACTGTGATAAGAACGATGCTTCCTCCGGTTGGTTCAATTTAAATTGTGACATATTGAACCATATTCTTTCAAAGTTCTTTTTTACAGGTGCTTCTGCTTTGTATTCTTCAAATGTTTTTTCAGCAAATGCCGTTTTTACTTCAAGGTAAAGTTGATTAACCATATCCTGTTTGTTTTCAAAATACAAGTAGATGGTAGCAGGTGAGGCCTTCGCCATTTTAGCAACTTTTGCCATGGAAGCACCTTGTATACCCTCATGGTTAATCAGGCATAAAGTTGCTTTCAATAGAGCAGCCCGTTTCTCTATGCTTTTTTGAAGTTTGACCATGGATTTATTTGCTTTTGCAAGGTTCTAATTCTGATTACTTACTCTTTTATATTTTTAATATACTTGCAAATATATGCAAAAAAGAATGAACATTCACTTTTTTATATGGAAAATATTTAGTTCTAATAAAGTATTAAAAATTCTCTTTTGCGAATAATTACTTAAATCCTTATATTTAAACGAACTAACCCTGACTACATGAAACAGCTACTAATTTTACTTGGCCTTCTAATTTCTCTTCCATTCGTGCATGCGAGTAATAATTCAATACGTTTTAAGTACCTCACAATACACGATGGCCTATCGCTTAGTTCGGTTTACTGCGTGCATCGCGATTCAAAAGGATACATGTGGTTCGGAACCGAAGATGGCTTGAATCGCTTCGATGGTTCTAAATTTACCATTTATAATGCAAGTGCTAATAATCCCAATAGTGTTTGTGATAAGTGGATCGAGAAGATTTATGAAGATAATTTGGGGCAATTATGGTTTACTTCACGAGCAGGTTTGTCTTGTTTTAATCCGGCAACGGAACAATTCAAGAATTTAAACTCTACCAATGGCTTGTCAAACGATACCATCACATGCCTGTTGCAAGCTCACGATTCAATCATGTATGTGGGGTCGGTCAATGGCTTGGGTTGTATAGGTTTAGAAACTAAACGAGTAAAGAAAAGGAGTATTTGTAATGGAAGGATTAATGCGCTTCACCCAACACCTTCAGGTATTTATGTTGGTGCAAGTGAAGGTTTATTCTTGTTGAAAGCCAATGCCGTTGATACCTTACTCTCTAATGTAAATATCAATGCCTTGTGTCAATCCGGATCAAAATTGTATGCAGCAGGTCAGGATCAATTATTTATTATTGATGTTTTGGAACTGGCTATAGAAGCAAGTTTTACTTTTTCACAGTTTCCCTTGCTACAGATTGAAAAGTTGCTGCTTGACAAAGCGAACAATATATGGGTAGGATCTAATGTAGGACTGTTTAAATATCAGAACCGGAAATTGAAACAAATAGTTAAGATAAGTGATGTTTCTAATAGTTTAGCCATTGATCAATCCCGATCGCTGGAAGAAGATAATTTTGGCAATATTTGGTATGGGACTCATGATAATGGTGTTTTTTATATTCAGACCGATGGAAAAGTTCGACACATTCAAAATAATCCTGTTGATCCATCAAGCCTGAGTCAGAATGCTATTAATTGCATCTATAACGACAAGGAGTCTGGAGCCATCTGGTTAGGAACATTTGGAGCTGGCTTAAACATGTATCATCCTGCGGCCAATAAGTTTGAACTGATAAAGCACGATCCAATAAATACCAATAGTCTTGCCAGTGATTTTATTTGGTCGGTGTGTGAAGCATCCGATGGGTCATTATGGATTGGTACCAACGATAGAGGTATATCGCGATATATTCCATCCGAAGATCGTTTTGTTAATTATATCATCGACAACAATTCAGTACGCTGTATTTATGAGGACAGTGAGAATGTAATCTGGATAGGAACCGACGGTGGTGGTTTATCACGATTTATACCATCTAATGATAAATTCCAGACTTTTACGAAGCAGGCAGGTAATGTTAGAAGTTTATCGGATAATTCAGTAAGAGTAATATACGAGGATAGCCAAAATAGAATGTGGATTGGTACTCGTAATGGTTTGAACCTTTTTGATAGGGTGAGCAAAGAATTTAAGCATTACAAGCACATTGAAGGAGATTCAAATAGTTTATCAAACAATTTTATCTATTCAGTTATTTTTGAGGATAGTAAGGGTAATATTTGGTGTGGTACCTACGGTGGAGGGCTCAATCGTTTAAATGTCAGCAGTGGTAAATTTGAGGTTTATTCAACTGATTCGCCATCCCCCTTAAGTAACAACCTCGTATTTACTTTGCACGAGGATAACGATCATCAACTGTGGATTGGAACCAACGATGGGCTCAATGTAATGGATTTGGAGACCAAAGAAATTCGCCAATTTAACGTAGTTGATGGTTTGCCCAATGGTGTTATTTATGGGCTTTTGCCTGATGGAAAAGGGAGTCTTTGGTTAAGTACTAATCATGGCTTATGCTGTTTTGATATGCAAAGTGAAAAGTGTCGTAATTACGATGTTAATGATGGTTTGCAAAGCAAGGAGTTTAATGGCGGTGCCTTTCATAAAGGGAAATCTGGTAAGCTTTATTTTGGTGGGGTTTATGGACTGAATAGTTTTGATCCTACACGTATTAATGGAACAGATAGTGAACTAAGGCCTGTTTTTACGGGGTTGGAAGTCATGGGGCAGAAGGTAGAAGTAAATCCTAGATCTGACATGCCTAGTCCATTAATCAGCAGTGTGAACAATCAGTTTCAGATGAGCAAGAATATTGCTTTTGCTGATACAATTATCCTGGATTATAAAGATCGTTTCTTTTCACTTGAGTTTTCGGGAATGGACCACATTTTCCCGGATAAAACATTATATGCTTTTCAGCTTGCACCTATGGATAAGCAATGGAATCATGTTGGAAACCGTAATTTCGTGACCTATGCTAATATGAAACCGGGCGAATTTAAATTTAGGGTGAAATGTGCCAAGCAGCACGATGCTTGGAGTGATAGTTATTCTGAATTAACAATTATCATTAATCCACCTTTTTGGTTAACTTATTGGTTTATCAGTTTTGAGGTATTGTTATTCTTCATTATCGCGATATTTATTTATCGTTACCTGGTGAAGATGAAAACCAATAAGGTACTAAAGCAGCAGAATTTTAAAATCTCTGAAGCCAACCAACAATTACGAACATCGGAGGCGAACCTTAAACAAATGAATGCTACCAAGGATAAGTTTTTTTCCATCATATCGCATGACCTTAAGAATCCTTTTTCAAGTCTAATGTCCATTTCTGAAATGTTATCCGAAAATTTTGATGATTACACAAAGGAAGATAACAAAGAGTGTGTTTCCAAAATGAATAGTTCCATTAAGCAGATATATATCTTGCTCGAGAACTTGTTGACATGGTCGCGTTCGCAACGAGGTAAAATAAGCTTTAGTGATGCAGCTTTTGATTTGGCTACGCTCATTAACGTGAACATCAACCTTTATAAGTTGGCAGCTGATAAGAAAGAAATAAAAATTAGTTCTAACATCAATGAGGAAGCAATGGCCAAAGGTGATCGAAATACCATTAATACAGTTGTTCGCAACCTGATGGGCAATGCCATGAAGTTTACTAATGTTGGTGGTCAAATTACCATTAATCTGCATAGAGATAACCAAGTTTGGAAAGTTGAAATACAGGATGATGGAGTGGGTATTGATACCGATGATCTGGATAAGTTGTTTTGTATTGATAAGAAGTTGAAAACAGACGGTACGGCAGGAGAAAAAGGCACAGGCTTGGGTTTGATTATTTGTAAGGAATTTGTTGAGAAGAATAAGGGGGAGATAGGTGTACATAGTGAGAAAGACAGTGGTAGTACATTTTGGTTTACTGTTCCTAAAAACTGACTTCCATTTTCTAATTTGAATTAATCAACAAAGAACTGATTCTATTCCATTATCTTTGCAACAAAAGATAAAACATGGGTAGGATATTAGCCATTGATTATGGACGAAAGAAGAGTGGTATTGCAGTAAGTGATCCGATGCAAATTATTGCCAATGGATTAACGACTGTTCCAACTCACGAGCTTTTTGATTTCTTGGTAAAATACATGCAAGAGGAGGAAGTAGAGCACATCGTTTTAGGTTATCCTACACAAAATAGTGGTGAAGAGTCGGAGTCGATGCGCTACATTAAACCTTTCGCCAATAGGTTGAAGAATAAGTTTCCTGACTTACCACTTACCTGGGTTGATGAACGTTTTACTTCTAAGATTGCTTTTCAGGCGATGATAGATGGCGGCTTAAAGAAGAAAGCAAGGCAGAATAAGGCAATGATCGATAAGGTGAGTGCAACCATTATTCTACAAACATTTATGGAGCAAAATAGATAAGAAGCAAATGATATATCCTGTTGTTGTTTATGGACATCCGGTGCTGCGAAAGGTAGCGATTAGCATTGATAAAGATTACGAGGGTTTAGAGCAATTGATTGCTGATATGTGGAATACGATGTATAAGGCAGATGGCCTTGGTCTTGCAGCGCCACAAATTGGTAAATCCATTCGTTTATTTGTGATTGATGCCGATGTGTTAAAAGATGAGTTTCCTGAATTAGCAGGATTCAAGAAGGTATTTATCAACGCACAGATTGAGTTTCTAGAAAGTAAATTTGAATCAACTGCAGAAGGATGTTTGAGTTTGCCAATGATTAATGAAAAGGTTAAACGTCCCTCGCGCATTCGTATTAAATATCAGGACGAGCACTTTAATCATTACGAAGAAGAGTATGATGGTTTTACTGCTCGAGTAATTCAGCATGAATACGACCACATAGAAGGTAAGCTTTTTATCGATTATTTGAATCCCTTTAAAAGATTCATGTTGAAAGGCAAGCTGAATAGAATTGCCAAGGGCGAAATAGAACTTGCTTACCAAATAAAAATAGCTGAGTAAAATAGTGTTAAATCTTCTTTCTATCAGTAAGTTATTGAATAGTTCTTTTGTGGGGCTATCTTTAGATAAAGAAAAATATAAAGTAATCTGATAGAGTGTATGTTCTAGGTGTTAATTTGTTTTCTGTATTGTAAATAATCTATCGACTTATTAATATAAGTCCCCTTCTTCTTATCCTACATCCCACAAAAAAGAGTGTTGATAAGTTAAAAGTAAGCTTTCATAAAAAAAAGGATAGTAGAGATGCTTTAATCTTTATTTTTAGTGTGGATAAACACGCACCAATATCTGAAAATTATATGAGGTTACTAATATTCATTGTAAGCACTTTGCTTTTTATTTCTTGTGTTCCTCAAAAGGAGATAGTCTACCTTCAGGATGATCAATCAACCGAAGAAATACAAACTTTCAATAACGAGAAGGAGAAAATATTGATCAAGTCATTTGATCAATTATACATTCAGGTAAGTAGTTTCGACGATGGCAAGATAAACTTTATGAGTAATGATGCCAACCGATATGGCGGAGGACGATCAGAGGCTGATTTAGCAATGGTTTCGTATACTGTTGATTCAAATGGTTTCATTGATTTACCTATCATCGGAAAGTTTAAAGTTAGTGGACTAAATGCTGACGAAGCGGCTGATAAGATTAGAGAAGAGCTGCAGTTGTATCTTAATGCACCAACTGTGAAACTTAGCTTTGTGAATAAGAATATTACGGTTCTTGGTTATGTAACTAATCCTGGGCGCTACTTTTATGCAAGTGAGCATTTAAATATACTTCAAGCTTTGGGTATGGCTGGCGATATTACCATTTATGGTAATCGTAAGTATGCTGTTATTGTGCGCGTAGTGGATAATGTGGTAAGTAAGCAGCGAGTTGATTTAACTAATGTTGCTTTGCTAGGAGATGATGCTTTTTATTTACAGCCCAACGATGTTGTTTATGTTGAGCCTTTGAAGACCAGAAAGTGGGGCATCGAAACTTTTCCCTGGGCCATTGTTCTGTCAAGTATAACAACCTTTATTTTAGTGGCTAATTATATAAGTAATAATTAATGGATAAGGCACCGCTCAGCAATAGTACGCAAGATCAATACCTCGATCTCCGAAAGGTAGTAAATGTGGTGAAGAAGAAGTGGTATTTTTTTATAATAGCACAAGTTCTGTTTATTGCATTGGCTTTTGTTTTAGGAAAGGTAATTCCACCGACTTACGAAGTAGCCACAAGTATTTATGTGAAAGAGAATGGCGCTTTTGAGAGTCAAAAAGCAATGGAGTTTTTGCAAAGCTTTCAACTCTTTGACCAAAAGAGAACATTTCAGAATGAGATGCTCATCTTGAAGTCAACGCCTTTGGTTACTGAAACGGTTGAACAGCTTGATTTAGAAATTCAGTATTACGAAAGTGAATCGTATATCGATACCGAGATTTATAAACAATCGCCATTTATTGTGCTTTACGATTCGAGCCATGTGCAGGCCATTGATGTGGCCTTTACAGTTGTGTTTTTCGACGATGGTGAATTTCATGTGACTGCCAACAATGATGATGTTAAGGTGCTTAACTATTCGACAAATAGACTTACTAAAACCAATAAAAGTCTATCGCTTGACGATATGTTCTTTCAGTCGGATGCGATAGAGGATGAGCTTTATAAATTCCGTATTTACTTGAAGAACCCATCTGATGCTTCATTGTTGGAGGGCAATACTTATCGTTTTGTATTTAAGGATAAGGTCGAAGTGGTTGAAGAGTTGCAGAATAACCTTAAAGTAGCTCCAGAGAATCCTGAAGTGAGTGTAGTAGAGATGGTGTTGCAAGCTAACTCCTACGAGAAAGCCATTGATTTTACTTCCACTTTAACCAATATTTACCTTCGTAAAAACCTCGAGCGTAAAAATCATTTTGCCTTTAATACTATATCCTACATCAATCAACAACTGGAAGAGATTTCAGATTCATTAAATGTGGCTGAAAGAAGATTGGAGCGTTTTAGATCGGGTAATCAAGTGATGGATATATCAAGCAAGGCCGGGCGAATATTTGAGCGTATGCATCAACTGGAACTTGAGAAATCAACCGTTGACAGGCAGTATAAGTACTATCAATATTTGGATGAGTTTTTTGAGGATAATGATAACCTGGCTGATTTAGTTGTGCCATCATCAATGGGTATAAGCGATCAAACCTTGAATGAGTTAATGCACGACCTTATTCGCTTGGTTAATCAGCGTAACGAATTAATTGGTAAGAAACAGGATAAGAGTCCGTACCTAAAGAATCTGGAGGTTCAAATAGAAAGTCTAAAGCGGCCAATCATTGAGAATATTAATTTCTCCATAACAACACTTGAAAGAACCTTGGCTGATTTAACAGTGAAGATTGATGAGATGAAAAATAACATTGAAGCCCTGCCTAAAACCGAACGTCAGTTGGTTGGTTTTGAACGTAAGTTTCAATTGAACGATGCCATTTATACATTCTTATTACAACGCCGTGCCGAAGCGCAGATAGCCAAGGCGTCAAATTTACCTGAGCATGAGATTGTTGAGCCCGCTCGTTTGGTTCGAAAGGTGTATCCAAATCCAATTATTAATTATAGTTTGGCAGTTTTCTTGGGTTTACTTGTGCCAGCTTTAATATTGCTATTGATTGGTTTTTTCGATGATCGTATCAAGGGCGAACAATCATTGGAAGAATATAAGGATATACCCTACCTGGGAGCTATTATACGTAATGAAGAAAGTTTTAATGATGTAGTTGCTCGCAGGCCATCATCTCCAATTTCTGAAACATTTCGTACCATTCGTACCAACTTGTTTTTCTTCCTGAAAGGCGAATCGCATAAATCAATCCTTGTCACTTCGGCGGTTTCTGCTGAGGGAAAAAGTTTTATGTCATTGAATCTGGCTTTATCATTGGCTCAGCTTAATAAGAAAGTGGTGCTTGTGGGTTATGATTTGCGTAAGAGTAATCAGTTTAAAGATTTAGTGGCCAATAGTGAGAAGGGATTAACATCGTACTATGTTAAAAAGATGGGGCTGAAAAGTATTATCCAGCCATCTAATTATATTAATGTTGATGTTATTACCCCGGGTGTTATACCGCCTAACCCTATGGAGTTAATTGGGCACGAATCAACAGCTACTATCTTTGCAGAGTTGCGAAAGAAATATGATTATATAGTAATTGATTCATCTCCTATTGGCGTAGTAAGCGATGCCTACTTGCTGATGGAACATTCCGATGTGAATCTATTTGTTATACGTGAGCATTATAGCCGCGAGCACATTGTGAAAGGTGTTTTAAAGGAGGTGTTGAATAAGAATATTCCAAAACTAGCTTTGGTTCTTAATGCAAGTCGCATGGAAGGGAAGAAGTATCGCTACGATTATTACAACAAGTATGATTCAAAAAGCGCTAAGTTGAAGTAATAAAGAACCGTATGGCCGATGTTCGACAAAATTCCATTTGTTTCATCATACCAAAATATGTGACCTTTAGTACGGGTGGCGCGGAAATACAAGTGCATTATTTAGTCACCGAATTCTTGAAGAGGGATTGGCAGGTTGAAATTATATGTGGAGGCATAGGGAAGGAACAGGTGATAGCTAATAGTTCATACAATGATCCTAGAATTACCTTTCATTATTACAAATTGAGAAGTATCAGAAGTCTGGAGTTTTTTGAAGTTTATAAACTGCTTCTAAGAACTAAAGCTTCTTACTATTATCAACGAACGGATTTTGCTTTAACAGCAGCTTGTGCACTTTATTGCAAGCGGTTTAAGAAGACAATGGTATATGCCGTGGCTCAAGATAAAGATGCTCATCTTGATAAATACTTTAATGAATTTCTTTCGTTTAAGTACCAATCGAAGATTAAACGTTGGATTCGCAAAGTTGATTTTAAGGTGATTGATTGTATGGTGGAATATGGTAAAAAAAGTTCGACTCATATTGTATGTCAAAATAAGGTTCAGAAGGAACTTTTTCAAAAGAATTTTAAGCGTGACGCAGTTTTAATACCCAGTTCTTATCCGGCACAGTCAAGCGCTTCTATTGAAAAGGAACGGATTGTATTGTGGGTTAGCAATATGACTTCCATAAAACAAGCCCATTTATTTATAGAGCTTGTTGATCAATTAGAAGTTGCACCTGTTTGGCGTTTCGTGATGATTGGCAGAATTAGTTTAGAAATAAAGGAGTATGGTATATTGCCTGAGAATTTAGAGTTTTTAGGAGAGTTGAGTTACTCTGAAACAGAATCATGGTTTCAGAGATCAAAAATATTGGTGAACACGAGTAAGAGTGAAGGTATGCCAAATACATTTATTCAAGCGTGGTTTAATAAAGTGTTAGTTTTGGGTTTAAATGTTGATCCAGATGAGGTTCTTCAAAATAAAAAATGCGGAGTGTCTTGCAATGGCGATTTTGATCGATTAAGAGGTGTTTTAGATACTGCGATCAAAGGCAAGTTTAATGATGAGCTTTTTATTGATAATGGATACCAGTATGCCTGTACAAGCTTTGATGTTGAGAAAAATGCAGATGCTTTAATTAAATTAGTTCAATCATAAATGAAAGTTATTCACCTTACAGGAAAAGATTTCTACGGAGCAGGACGTGCAGCTTATCGTTTGCATAAGGGGTTGCAACATGCTGGCGTTGAGTCTGAAATGTGGGTTGGAAATAAGCGACACGATGATGATACGGTGCGAAAAGTTCATAGTGGACGACTTAAAAAACTCAAATTATGGTGTTATCGCAATCTTGAAAAGTTAAGTGTCAGGATTAAAGGTCATTGGCCCAAGGAGATGTTCTCAACCGGTGGATATAGTTTCACGCTTGCCAACAAGATAAATAGAGCAAAGCCCGATTTGGTGCATGTGCATTGGATTAATCGTGGTTTTATGAGCTTGAATGATCTTGCAAAGATTGAGGCTCCACTTGTAATATCCATGCACGACATGTGGTATTTCACAGGAGGTTGTCATTACGACGAAGAATGTTCTTTGTATAAGAAGTCTTGCGGAAACTGTCCGGTTCTTGCTTCTTCTGAGTTACACGATTTGAGCCATACCTTATTGGCATCGAAACAGAAAGTTTATAATAAGAAACAGGATATGTTCTTTGTGGGCCTGAGTGTATGGATGGCTAATTGTGCTAAGGAAAGCTTCGTACTTAAGGGGAGAAAAGTTCTGAACCTACCAAATGGCATTGATCTGGATCTATTCAAACCTGTTGATCGTCAAGGTGTAAAAGAACGATTGGGAATTAATGAACAGAAAAACCTCATTATTTATGCCGCGGTCGATGCCTTATCCGAATCACGCAAGGGCTATGTGTATTTGCAAGAAGCTCTTAAGTGTTTGGATGGGGAAAGGTACGAAGTGCTTGTTATTGGGGAGTCACATGAAAGTAATGAAGTTGCTGGTATTAAAACGCATTTTTTAGGAGAAATCAATGATGATAGCATATTGGTTGAAATCTTGTCGGCAGCTGATGTCTCTGTTGTGCCGTCCTTGCAAGAGAATTTGTCAAACATGATAATGGAGTCCCTGGCATGCGCAACACCAGTTGTTGCTTTCAATATTGGAGGTAATGGTGATATGGTAGAGCATAAGGTAAATGGCTATTTGGCGAAAAAACAAAATGTGGATGATCTGGCGAGGGGAATAGAATGGTGTTGTGATAAGGAACATAATGCTAAATTGGCTAATAATGCAAAGGCCACTGTAGAACAGAAGTTTGATATAAACATTGTGACTAAAGACTATTTGAACTTTTATGCATCGGTACTAAATAATGAAGTGGATGATTAATCAAACAAAAGTAATTGATTATACATTGATATTTCTGTTAATAGCATTTTCAGGAATTCCATTCTTTTACAGAGCGCATGTAATAATGATCGCTATGTGTTTGGTCGCACCATTGTTTGTATTTGTCTATCGAAAACGTAAAATCGATAAATTCATTATTTATTATTTGGTATTTGCCTTATTGATTCAGGCAGCTCAAATGCTCAAATTTTATTATTTTCCTCTACAAACCTTTCTTGGCTTACATCTACGAATACTGTTTGCCTATTTAATCATTCGGGCTGTGGGTATTCGAAGCATTGAGTATTATGTTGATGTATTGAAGGTTTTTGTGCTGTGTAGTTTGATAATTTACCTATCAACCTATATTGCGGTTGTTGAACATTTTTGGATAAATACTGTGGCACCCAATTTTGATAATCCTTTAATTACTAATCGAAGCTATCATATTTGGCCAAATATTATTCTATATACTTTTAATAGCCAAGGTGAAGGATTGATGTTTCTGAAGCGTAACTCTGGACCATTTTGGGAACCTGGTGCTTTTGCTGGATTCTTAATTATAGCTTTGTTATTCAATATTATTCGAAAAGGACGATTAAATAATAAGACTAATTGGATATTGATACTTGGAGTGTTAAGTACGCTTTCAACATCAGGGTACATTGCATTGGTATTCGTGATATTGTCATATTTTATTACTCAACGAAACCTTGTTCGGAAAATGATCTATGTACCTTTGCTCATTCTAATATCAATTATTCTCTTTTTGTCGGTCGATTTTATTGGGGCTAAAATTCAAAGAAAACTCTCATTTACCAACCAAACCTACAATACACGATTTAAAAGTGCCAAGCTGGATGTTGAGGATTTTATAGCTAATCCATTTGTGGGATTGGGACGCTCCGAGAAAACGCGATTTAAAGGTGAAAGTAATGATAGGACTATACATAGGAATAATGGCGTTACCAACTTTTTAGCCATGTATGGGCTCTTTGTTTTTGTCTTTTATTTTGGAATGATTTTTAAGTCGCTTAAGACCATGTGCATCTATTATGATCGACCCATAAAATTTGCATTTTTAGCACTGTTAGCAGTTTTTATTATTGGTTTTGCCGAAGTGTATTTTACCAAGGTATTCTTCTTTGGGCTAACCATGTTGCATCTCTTATATCAGCCACGTTCACAAGAAGATGGCGTATTAAGTGAAAAAGATGAGGAGGTTGCTTCATGAAAGTATATGTTGTAATAGCTGTGCATAATCGCAAGAAGTACACTTTGAACTGTTTGTCTTTGCTGGAAAAACAGACCTTTCAAAACTTTGAGGTTATCATTGTTGATGATGGTTCAGATGATGGCACAAGTAATGATATTAAGGCGATTTATCCGCATGTTAAGATAATACATGGAGATGGATCGTGGTGGTGGACCCGCTCAATGAATGAAGGTTTTAAGGTTGCTCTTGATGAGGGGGCTGATTTGATTATCACTTTAAATAATGATGTGAGTTTTGATGAAAACTTGATTCAAAACTTAATTGAATTGAATGAGCAACACCCAGATAGTCTGATTGGATGTTTGAATTTGATTCATAGAAAGAAACCTTACGTATTTTTCTCAGGGATAAAAAAGAATATTTGGTGGAAAGCAAAAGAAGTTAAATATCACAAGGCATTTTCATTGCTTGAAAAGGATGAATTGAAAGGTTTGCATCATACTACTTGTTTAAATGGGAGGGGTACATTGATTCCAAGAGCAGTTTTTGAAAAAGTTGGCCTGCTCGATGAGTTGAGCTTCCCTCAATATGCGTCTGATTACGATTTTGTGCTTCGAGCATCCAATTATGGATTTCCTGCGTTTATTACTTGGGATGTAGCCATCTCTTCATTTATTGAAGAAACAGGAGAGGGAAAAAGTTTTATCGATCAAAGTTGGTTAGCTTTTATACGATCCTTTTTTAATCGATATTCATCAACAAGTATTCGCATGTGGGTTAAATATTATATACGTCATGCTGGAATCGGTGCTATGTCAGGTGTTGTTTTTCAGGTTTTACGTCAGATATACGCTTTTAAACGAAAGCGCAATTTATTAAATACGCTTAAGTAAATGATCTCATTTATCATCATAGGGCGCAATGAATCAAAGATACTACCTAAATGCTTGGATAGTGTTAGAAGCTGTATTGATGAAAATAAATTGGATGCTGAAGTAATCTATCTTGATTCTGATTCTACAGATAATAGCATCGAAATAGCCAAAGCTACAAGAGGCGTACGCACAATTCGTATTACGGGTAAGTACAATGCGGCCATCGCTCGTAATGTTGGCGCAAACTTAGCCAAAAGTCATAGCCTGTTCTTTGTTGATGCGGACATGGAACTACTACATGAATTTATACCTAATGTGCTAAGCGATAATCAGGAGCTGAAATATGAATTCGTTTCAGGTAATTTCATAAATCATTATTATTCCAAGGAAGGAAAGTTAGAAAGAAAAGCATTTTATAGGAAAACCTATTGTCAACAAGATACATATCAATCAACAACTGGTGGTTTATTTGCAATTCGAAAAGAGTTATGGGATAAGTTTGGAGGCATGAGGCCAATGTTTAAGAAGGGGCAGGATCTGGATTTCGGTTATCGATTGGCTAAAGCAGGACATTTGTTGTTACGTAAATCTCGAACCATGGCCTTACATCATACCGTCGATTATAAAGATTCGCATCGTATTTGGCTTTCGTTAATCAATGGAGCAAACGTATATCCCAGAGCCCTATTGTATCGCAAGCATTTGAATAATGCTTATGTTATGAAACGCCTGTTAAGTAGTGATCCAACATTATTGATATTGTTGCTCGTTCTTCTCGTTTTTATTTTTACGGGAAAGTTGTGGGTAATTGCCATTTATGGCTTACTGAGTTTAGTGGCGCTTCTTTATTCAATTAAATTCAAAATTAAGATTGATTTTATATCTCGATACCTCAATCATATTTGTCGCGATGTGTTAAATTTACTGGCGTTCTTTTTCTATTATCCATCAAATGAGCTTAAGTATGAGTTTGAAGAGCTGTAAGCGATTTATTAAGCGTATTGGATTTAGCTTAGCCAGTATACTACCCTTTGGTTTACTTCGCTCTGCTTCAGGAAGGGATGTGCTTATGCTTAATTATCATAGCATTCAAGGTTGGGATGTGAATGAGGTCATTCGAACCAACAATAGCTATAGAACACTTGATGAGTTTGAGATGGATATTTTATTCCTTAAAAAGAAATATTCATTTATTGACTTACCGACTTTTCTGTCCTATGCTAAACGACAAGCTACCATCCCAGTTAATAGTGTGTTATTGACTTTTGATGATGGGCTTAGTGTCGTTTATTCGCAAATAAGACCCATATTGCTAAAGCATAAAGTGCCTGCTGTGTTTTTTATTAATCCACATTTCATCGATAATAAAGACTTACACTATCAGCGAAAGAAGAATTTGCTTCACAAATCACTAAAGGACAATGACCTTATTGGTGATTTTGAAAGTGCTTCTAATTTACTAAAAGACGCTGGTATTTCATCGAAATCAATATCAAGTGGAATAGATCAGATATCCTATAGGAATAGAAAAGTATTAAATGATTTGGCTAGGTGCATGTCCTTTAGTTTTGATGAATACTTAACCAAGAACAAGATTTATTTGGATTCTTCTCAGATAAAGGAAATGATTGAGCAAGGTTTTTATTTTGGAGGTCATAGCTTGGATCATCCTGATTTCAATGAGTTGTCGATTCAAGAACAGTATGAACAAACCGTTGGGAGTATCGATGAAGTTTGTGAAATGTATAAACAGAAGCAGCGTGTTTTTGCTTTCCCTCGGAATGATAATAAGATTAAGAATGAATTTTTTGAAATGGTTGCACCACATTGTGAGGCAAGCTTTGGTGTTGGTGGCATGATAGATGATGAGGTAGCGTTTCATTGGCGTAGAACCGACATTGAGTCATCACAGGTGAAAGCATGTTCGGCATTAAAGTTCTATTATTGTAAGGCCATTGTGAAACAATTGTTTGGGTTTGGAATTTATAAACGAAAATAGATATTTGTAAGTGAATAATAAACTGGTGAGCACCGATAAAAAAATCCTCGTTGATAATACAATGTGGATGTATCTTGGGAAAATTGTTTCTCAGATATTGGGCTTGGTTGCATCAGTGCTTGTTATTCGAAAATTACCTGTTGATGATTATGGAACTTACCTATTTATTTTTGGATTGTTCTTCATTTATCAATTGTTAATAACCAGTCCTATCAAACATTTGTTGTTGCGATTTGTACCTGAACTGCGCTCTAAAAAACAATATTTGCCCCTAAAGTACCTTTTGCTGACCACTTTTTTTGGAGCCATCGTATTAATAGTTGTATTCACTCTTTGTTTGGTTTTGTTTCGAGAGCAGATCATGCCTTTTTTTAATTTGTCGCAGTTTTATTTATTTGTTAACGCTTTCGTGGTATTTGTGCTTGCATATGCCATGGCTAACTATTTTGAATCTCTTTTGTCAGCCTACTTATTACATAAGTGGATAGCATTTATAAAAGTGCTTGTTGTAGTAGTGCGAAGTGTTAGTTATTTTGTATTATACAACAAGTTAGGTGTTGAAACTCTCTTATTTATTGAAGCAGGTGTTTCTATAGTTTCAGTACTCTTGGCTCTGTTTGCCATTTATTTTAAAGTGCTTCCTGAACTAATAAAATTTCGAGCAATTCAAAATTCTATCGTAATTGTTAAGCAAAGAATGTGGCGATTCTGGAGTCTATCCTTGTTTTCTGAGTTGGGTTATGGTATCATTGGTCGAACCAGTGATCAGTATATTATAGCTGCTATGTCAAATCCATACTATGTTGGCCTATATGGATTCTCTTTAAAAGTTTTTGAAATTGTTTATAAAATATTACCCTTACGAGAATTTGAATCGGTGCTAAAACCTGTTTTCTTTAAGAAGTTTTCAAAGAAGACAGCCTCATCCGTATTGAATGACTATTACCTGTTTATTATTAAAGTAATACTTCCGGTTCTGATATTTCCTCTTTTATATTTCCTAATTTTTGGAAAGGGGCTCATTATTCATGTTTTTGATATAAAGTACATTGAAGCTTATCGGTTGACTGTTATTGCACTTTTATCAATTTGCTTGAATGCATGTTTCTATCCGTTAAGTATGTTAGTTCAATTAAAAGAACGTGTAGAGATTATTTTATACACAAGAATAGTTGCTGTTTTTAGTATCACTATGGGCGTTTTTCTTATGGCTAAAATTGGAATTGTGGGAGTTGCCATTGCAAGCTTACTCGGTGAATTATTTAAAAACCTACTAATGTTAGTGCTATTTAGGAAATATGTCAAGTTAAAATACGATTGGTCAGTTTTGATGAGGTATTTCTTGATACTATTATTGTCCGTTGCACTGTTTCTTCCATTCTATAGTTACCAGCAAGAATTGATGTTTTTAGTATTAGGAAGTTTGATATTGCCTTTAATCTATTTCCTTACTTTGATTAACTATCACTCATTCACACCTGAAGAGTTGAGACGTTTGGAAACTATTTTAATGAGTTCAAATAAAACTGCCAGACTATACGCGCGAATTAATCCTATAATACTAAAATTAAAATTTTAGTATGGTAAAGCTTCATGAAAATAATTTAAGGAAAGTGGCTGTATTCGGCTTGAAAGGTGTGCCAGCAATTGGGGGCACAGCTTCAGTTGGTGAGAATATTGTAAAGGAGCTAGCTAATCAGTACAATTTCACCATTTATGCGACTTCATCGCATGCTAGTAAGAAAAATCCGATTAATAATGTTAGGCAGTATGTTTTTAAGAAATTCTTGCCTCATAAATTAAATGTATTCTACTATAATTTAATGAGTGCTTTTCATGCCGTCTTTTTTTGTAATTATGATCTGGTTCATACACATCAGATTGATACAGCATTTATCCTACCCATACTGAGATTACGTTATAAGGTAATCTCTACGCACCATGGAAGAACTTATAAGATGAGTAAATGGGGCCTAATCATGCGTCAGTTTTTTAGGTTTAATGAGTGGTTGATGATGAAACTCGCCAATCAGGTGACTTTTGTGGCTAAGACAGAACAAGAGGATGCTGAAATAAAGTATGGAGGAAGCTATGTTACAATTCCCAACGGGATTAATTTGGATGAAGAAGTGGAGACGGAATGTGCTTATTCTGATTACATACTTTTTGCAGCGGGACGAATTATTCCTCATAAAGGATGTCATGTTTTTTTAGAAGCATTAAAGCAGATTAATTACCCTGGTAAAATTCTAATCGTTGGCGACCATCATCAAATGCCCGATTATAAAGCTCAATTGGAAGCATATAAATCAGTTCTCGACGTTGAATTTCTTGGAATGATCAAAGAAAAGCCAAAGTTATTGAGTATAGTAGGTAATGCTAAGCTCTTCGTGTTTCCGTCTTTTTATGAGGCCATGTCAATAATGCTATTAGAGGCAGTATTGGTTAAGGTCCCAATTATATGTAGCGATATTAAGGAGAATACATATATTTTTGATGATGATGAAATAACTTTTTTTAAAGTTGGCGATGTGAATGGTCTATGCAAAGAGGTGAATCGTTTTTTGGATAATCCCGGTTTGTACAAAAGTAAAAGTGATAAAGCTTATAGAAAGCTAGGTGAAAATTATTCATGGAGCAAAATAAGATTATTATACGCAAAAGAGTATGGCGCATTGATTTGGTGATAAGATGTGTTTAAACTATCATAAATGACTATACAACGAGCTTGGTCATCAAGGATCTAATGGTCTAACTGTCTTCGTATTAATGATGGGTTAATTTAATGCTAGAGAGCTTCATGATTTTTGCTAAATAAATTTCATTGTAATGTGTTGTAATGTAGTGTTTTGAGATCGTGGTTTGTGTTTGTCAAAGAATTTCTCAATTCAAACCTCTTAATTCTTTGTTTCGTCAAAGATAAAAATGATAGTAAAATAATAGTTGTTTGGGTTAATGTGCAGTAGGTCAGTTGTTAGGAGTATGTTGTTGTTGTTGTTCGATTTGAACCTTGTTTTGAAGTATACTTGATTAAAAGAATAAAGTGTCTTATTTTTGTTCCAAATCTAATTACTAAAAGTAAAAAGAAATGAGAAAAGTTATATCAATGTTGGCAATTGCAATGCTTGTAGCATTCACTGCCTGTGAGAAAGATGAAGAGGTAGTCGAAGAAACTCCTGCGAATATTCCAGGTATGGGTGCTGCAGCTGGTGAGTTACAGGTAGATCCTTTTAATATTGAGACAGAGTTTGAAGGTATTGAAATTGTTGGAGCGATAGAGGGTGTTAGCCCAGATGCTAGTCCTATAGCAAATGAATTAAAATCTACTTCAGCGGCTCAATCACGCAACTGTTATGGTAGTGGACATGATGTACGAGTTCGAGTGACGCTAAAAAATACATCTAGTAAAAGAAGAACTGTATGGTTGCCGCGTGGGTTAGTTTTTAAAGTTAACAAAGCAAATTATCAGCATGCTATGTTAATGCAGTGGACATGGATTTGTATTCAAGCAGGAGAAACTAGAACTTTTGACCTTAATTTGTATTGTATAAATAAAGGTGACCTAGGTTCTGATTCAAGTGCTGAATTCAGTATTCTTGGAATTACTAATTCAAAGGTTATGTGGAGATTGTTGCGTATGATTGGATGGCGTAAAATTAATTTAGAGCATTACGAGCAAGTAGCTGATAAATCAGCTTTAAAAGCTGAAACTGCATTAAGTTATGAAACTATTGTAGATAATATTCAGGAAGCTGTATGGGACTTGACAAACAGGAGCGGACTTGATTCAGAACGCGAAGAGTTTATTATGTCAATTCCAATGTTGGAAGATGGAACTTACCCTACTACTTTAGATGATAAAACTGTAGATTTACCTGAGTGGTGGAACGAGTATATCCCTGCAAACTAAGAATTTTTAAATTATATAATAAAGAGCTCCATTTGTATGGAGCTCTTTTTTTTTGATAAAAAGTTATTTATGTTGGTTGAATAATTCAATAGTTTACATTGTTATTTAATCAATATTTCTAGATTTGTTATGAAAACAACTAAAATCTAGGAAATGAAGAATCTCTACACATTATTATTTGTAGTATTTTGTCTATTACTTACAAATAAATTGACGGCACAGGGCGAAGCATGTGAGAATCCAATTAATGCAACAGTTGGGACTAATACTTTTACAGGAGGGCATAATTCTGATCAATGGTTTAGTTTTACTGCTACTCAGACTGGAAAGATAACAATCTCGAGTTGCAGCTTAACATCAGAAGATACGTATGTGAAAATTTACGGTGGAGGAATTTGTATCCCGTTAATAATTAAAGCAGAAAATGACGATCACTGTAATCTGCAATCGCAAGTTGCAATAATAGGAACTACTGGAAATGACTATGCCATTGTTTGGGGCAATAAGAGTTCTGCTGCACCTTTTGATTGGACTATAGTTGAAGATACATGGAGCCAAGGCGAGATTTGTAGTGATCCGTTTGCTGCTTTGGAAGGAAATACAAACCTATGTAATCATAGCGCTGCTGGTGATCAGTGGTTTAGTTATGTAGCACCTGGTAGTGGAACAATCAAAGTGTCTACCTGTGGTTTAACTACAGAAAATACAAGTGTTAGGATTTATGATGATTGTTCTGGTATTCAGTTGGATGGCAATGATGATTTTTGCTCGATTCAATCTGAAGTCGAATTTGCATGTACAGAAAATACAACATACTTGGTCCAATGGGAAGGTTTATATACCTCTGGTTCTTACAATTGGAATTTGACTTATAACGCACCTACCTCAATAAGTAAAAATAAGCATGACTATAAGTTGCAAGTTGTGAAAGAATTGAATCACATTAAGCTTGAATTACCTGCGAATTTGAATGCAAGAATTAATATTCATAGTATGCTTGGAAATATTGTAAGTTCCAAAATAAGTAATGGCAGGGCAGTGCAAGTTGATTGTTCTGACTTGGCTGAAGGTATATACATCGTGTCTGTGAGTTCTGAATTAGGTGTTTGGAATGAAAAGATATATTGGAAGAAGTAGTAGTAAATACATAAGTATATTTGAACCCATGAATTTAAATTCATGGGTTTTTTGTTATAAACCAACCAATTATTATTGGCTCTAATGTTGATGTTATAGTTGTTAATTTCCTCATCGTATTTAGTTGATTTGTTAGAAACGTCATTGATGATAACTAATTCCAAAAACATAGTAATTTATTTAGATGTATAGCTTTTACTTGGCCTATATGTTGCAGATGATGAATGTGTCATATTTATGAATGATGTTAATCATGATTAAATAATCATTTGGCAAAAAAAAAGACCTCTTTGTCACAATTAAATTTTAGGAAGCCAAACTAATGTTACTTTCGAAAGACGAAACTCAATTATCTGAAATCACATTTGGACTTAATTCCATTTATGGTTTATGTGACTGAGGAGGCGAAGCTGTATATTAGAGTCGCCATGAGTGAATGAAACTAAAGTTTTTTTAATTCTATTAATTAGATCAATTTCATGCTTGCATGAAAAAAAACTTAACCCAATGAAAAAGGTATTGGTTGTGTTTGGGACTAGGCCAGAAGCTATTAAGATGGCCCCCGTTGTTAAGGCATTTCAAGAGTGTGGTGATGGTTTTCAAATGAAAGTTTGTGTTACTGCGCAGCATCGTGAAATGTTGGATCAAGTATTAGAGTTGTTTAAAATAACGCCAGATTATGATTTAAACCTAATGCGACCGGGGCAAAATCTCTTCACGCTTACGGCAGATATAGTTACCGGTATGAAGCCTGTACTTGAAGAGTTTAAGCCTGACTATGTCTTAGTACACGGTGATACAACAACTTCAACTGCTACTGCCCTTGCTGCATTTTATGCTGGTGCTAAGGTTGGGCATGTTGAAGCAGGCTTGAGAACTTACAATAAACTGGCACCTTTCCCTGAAGAAGTAAACCGACAACTAACAGGTCGTTTGGCTGATTTTCATTTTGCACCTACAACACAATCAAGAGATAATTTATTATCTGAAGGTGTAAAACAGGAAGATATCGTTGTTACTGGTAACACGGTGATAGATGCGCTTTTCGAGAGCATTAAGATTGTTGATAGTTTAGATGAGCATCAAGGCTTGGCTAATCTTAAAAAACAATTTGAGAATGATCGAGATATGGTGTTGGTGACAGGGCACCGTCGTGAAAATTTCGGACAAGGTTTTATTGATATTTGTGAATCGTTGAAATCAATAGCAGAAGGTTTTGACGGTGATATCGTTTATCCAGTACATTTAAATCCCAACGTTCAAAAACCTGTTTATGAATTATTGAAAGATGTATCAAATATTAAATTAATCGATCCACAACCATACGAATGTTTTGTTTGGTTAATGAATAGGGCTAAAATCATTATAACCGATAGTGGAGGAGTACAGGAAGAAGCTCCAAGTCTTGGTAAACCTGTCTTGGTAATGCGCGATACAACAGAACGTCCCGAAGCTGTAGAAGCGGGTACTGTACTTCTTGTTGGGACGGATAAGAATCGCATTGCAAGTGAAGCACTGAGATTATTGAGCGATAAAGATGCTTATTCAGCAATGAGTAAATTGCATAATCCATATGGCGATGGTAAGGCGGCAGGTAGAATTGTGGAATACTTACGTAGCTGTTAAAGGTAGATAGTGGATAGTTAATCGTTGATAGTAGTAGTGTTTGTAATTTCTAACTTAAACAATAGTTTTATGCATGATTATAAAGATCTAAATGTATGGAAAGACTCAATTGATTTTGTTGTTTCGGTTTATGAATTGACAAAGTTGTTCCCTAAAGATGAAATTTACGCATTAACGAGCCAGGTTAAAAAGCAGTTGTTTCAATACCTTCAAATATAGCAGAGGGAGCCAATCGAAATACTAATAAGGAATTTATACAGTTTCTATACATTGCTTTAGGGTCTGCTTCGGAAGTTGAAACCCAATTAATTATTGCCAACCGTTTAGGCTATTTAAACGAAATTGAGAAGGAATTAGAGCAGATAACAGCCATACGAAAAATGATCAATGCACTCATTAGGTCAATTAAAAGAAGAATTAAATAGCTACCATCAAGTATCATGCAATAACGATTTACAATAACCCATCTACCATTCACATTTTACCATACTCCATCCACTAACCATTATAATCTATTATTAAATGAAAAAAAACATAACAGTATCAACCGTAGGACTTGGCTATATAGGGTTGCCAACAAGTGCTTTGGTAGCATCAGGTGGGATCAAAGTTAATGGCATGGATATTAATGCCAAGGTGGTTGAAACCATTAATCAAGGTAAGGTTCATATAGTGGAACCGGATTTAAATAAATATGTAAAAGAAGCTGTTGATAAGGGCTTGCTTAGTGCATCAACTGAAGTAAAAGAAGCTGATGTTTATCTAATAGTGGTTCCAACTCCTTTTAAGGGAAATCACGAGCCAGACATTTCGTTTGTTGAAGCGGCAACGCTTAATGTTTTGCCATTATTGAAAGAAGGGGATTTATTTATTATTGAATCAACTTCACCGATAGGTACAACTGAAAAAATGCGCGATTTGATTTATGCAAGTCGTCCGGAGCTGGAAGGGAAGATTAGTCTTGCTTATTGCCCTGAAAGAGTTTTGCCTGGTAATGTTATGTACGAATTGGTACAAAACGATAGAGTTATTGGTGGTGTAGATGAAGTATCCACACGAAAAGCGATTGAGTTTTATGAGCTATTTGTTAAAGGTCAATTGCATGAAACGAATGCACGTACCGCTGAAATGTGCAAGTTAACTGAGAATGCAAGTCGCGATGTACAAATAGCCTTTGCCAATGAATTATCATTAATTTGTGATAAGGCTGATATTAATGTTTGGAAATTAATTGAACTAGCAAATAAACATCCTCGCGTAAATATTTTACAGCCAGGTTGTGGCGTTGGAGGGCATTGTATTGCTGTAGATCCGTATTTTATTGTGTCGGATTACCCGCGTGAATCGCAGATGATTGGTAAGGCGAGAGAAACGAATAATTATAAAGCTTTTTGGGTAGCTGAAAAAATACAGAATGCGATGCTCAATTTCCAATTAAAGAATGGTAGAACAGCTTCTGTAGCAATTATGGGATTGGCATTTAAACCAAATATTGATGACTTACGTGAGTCGCCAGCCAAATACATTGCGCAAAAAGTGCTTCAAGGTACTAATGATGAGCAAATTTTCTTTGTGGAACCAAATATTGAAGATCATCAGATTTTTAAAATTTCGGATTATAAAGATGCCTATGTGAAGGCTGATATTGTTGCTTTCTTAGTTGCTCATGATGAGTTTAAGGACTTGAAGCCATCTGATGATAAAGAAGTGTTAGATTTTTGCGGGGTTTATAAGTAAGTTTTAAATGTTAAGTTGTGAGTTTTAAGTGATGAATTTTTGTTATGATGACAATGCACATACCATCCACCTTTAACTATCAACCATAGACCATCCACCATTTACCATACACTATTAACTATTAAAAAAATGGAACCAAGCCTTATAGAATTACCAAAATTTTTAGATGAAAGAGGTAATCTATCTTTTATTGAAGAGGATTCTCAATTGCCGTTTAAAATAAAGCGTGTTTATTGGATTTATGATGTGCCTGGTGGACAAATAAGAGGTGGACATGCTTTCAAAGATACTGAAGAGTTGATTGTTGCTATTTCAGGTAGTCTTGATGTGGTTCTTAACGACGGTCAAAAGGAATATCGTTTTCATTTGAATCGTTCGTATAGTGGTATCTATGTCCCGAAAATGATGTGGCGTATGTTGGACAATTTTTCAACTAATTCGTTAGCCATGATTATTTCATCAACAGAATATGATGAAAATGATTATATCCGCAATTTTAATACATTTAAGAAGGAGGCTCAGTCATGTTAAGTTACGTTTCGGATATTCATAATTGCAATGTGCTTGAGTTACCTAAAAATCATAATCCGGCAGGTAATTTAACCGTTATTCAGAATGGCCTTCATTTACCATTTGATGTTAAGCGTGTTTATTATTTATATGATGTACCAGGTGGTTCGGATAGAGGTGGTCATGCACATAAAGGACTGCACCAATTAATTGTAGCAGCTAGTGGTAGTTTTGATGTTGTGTTAGATGATGGAAAACAAAAGAAGATTATCCAGCTAAACAGACCTAACTTTGGTTTAATGGTTATTCCTGGTATTTGGCGTGAGTTAGTAAATTTCTCATCAGGTGCTATTTGCCTTGTATTAGCATCGGAGAAGTATAGTGAGGATGATTATATTCGTGAATACTCAGAATTTGAGAAATGGAAGTCGTTGAAGTAGCTTGTAACGAATTTGAAAATATAGCTGAAAAACCCTTACACGTTTTTCAGAGTGTTGGTTTTAATGAGTTGAATAAGGATAAATGTGATCAATTACATTATTTGTTATTTAAAGAGAGTAAATATAAACTAGCCCTTGTTCTAGGAGTACGAGGTCAGAAAGTGTTTTCTCCTTTTTCAGCGCCTTTTGGAGGATTCTTCCCAATATCCTTTGATACTAAATTAAGTGCTGTTGGTGAAGCTATAAAAGAACTGAGCTTGTGGTTGAAAGAAAAAGATTACAAGGCAATTGATATAACTTTACCACCGGATATTTATCACCCTAGCTTTATTGCTAAGCAAATTAATTGCTTGTGGCGCTATGGTTATGATGCGGTAAATGTTGATTTAAACTATGCTTTTGATCTCAATCAATTTACTGATAGTTACATTGAAGATATTCCGCGTAATGCTCGTAAAAACCTTAAGGTAGGTCTAAAGGCAAATTTGTCTTTACATAAATGTGAAGAAGAAATTGAGAAGAAGGAAGCTTATCAAGTCATTGCTCAGAATAGAAAGGAGAGAGGATTTCCTCTAAGGATGACTTGGGAGCAGGTGAAGACCACAAGTGAATTTATTAAATCTGATTTTTTTCTTTTAAGAGATACAAATGGAATTTCAATTGCTTCGGCAGTTGTTTTTCATGTTACAAAAGAAATTGTACAAGTTATTTATTGGGGCGACTTAGGAGAATTCTCTAAGTTAAAAACCATGAATGTGCTTTCGTTTCGCATCTTTGAATATTATAAAGGGCTCAATTTATCAATCGTTGATATTGGCCCTTCTACAGAAGATTCTGAACCTAATCATGGCTTAGCTGAATTTAAAGAAAGTATTGGGTGTACTGTTAGCCCTAAATATAAATTTAGTCTTCAGATCTAGTATGTTTGTGCTCAATCCCGATCCTTATTGTTTACCTTGCTATAGAATTGGCCCTTTTCAAACAAAGGACATAAGGTTAAATCAATTATTACCGGAAAGTAATTCTATAGATAAATACTTTCATAATCGCCTTGCCAATAAACATTATGAGTACACGCTTAACGGTAGAGAGGCAATACATCTGGCGTTGAGAGCTTATGGTTTAGAAAAGGATGATACGGTTACAATTTTAACCACTAGTGGTAATACTTATATCAGTGGATGTGTTACTTCTGAAATTGAAAAATACTGTCAATGGTCACGCGAAATAAAGGATACCACCAAACTTTTGTTTGTTAATCATGAGTTTGGTTACCCTTTTGAAAATATAACTGAATTAAAGAAATATAACTTGCCAATTATTGAAGATTGTGCAAGTTCTTTCTTTTCTGAGGATAAGGAAGGTGGTATTGGTAACGTTGGTGATTTTGTTATTTATAGTTTTCCAAAAATGTTTAACCTACAGATTGGAGGCTTATTGGTTTGTAATGATAAGAGTAAGAAGTTAAAAGAAAGTGATATTTCTGAAGAAGAAGTAGGTCACGTCAAAAAGGTGTTATCATCTCAAATTATTAATAAAGAAAAAATCATTCGAGATCGCTTGAGTAATTATCAATATTTGAGAAACGAATTTCTAAAATTAGGATTAAAAGAACGTTTTGAGATTAATGAAGGTGTTGTGCCTGGAGTATTTATGTTTAAAGCGACGTATTTAGATCTGAACAGTTTAAAAGTGTATTATAATGTCCATGGTGTTCAATGTAGTGTGTTTTATGGAGAAAACACCTTTTTTATACCAGTGCATCAAGGTTTAGCAAAAGAAGATTTGGATTATTTCGTAACTATTATGAAATCATTTTTGAAATTGAATAAAAAGGAAAGTAATGCTTAAGCTCCTAATCCTTGGTAATGGTCAGCCTGTACAAATGATAATTAATTCTTTTTTAAAGGAGGATATCAAAGTTGTTAATGTTGAGCAGGACAGAACTTTGCCGGATACTCAACAAGACGAGTTTGCTCAATATCTAAGTGATAAAAATATTGGTTTAAATACCTTGAATAATTTGGATGATGCAGATTATGATATCGTGCTATCGATGAATTATAATCGTATCATTCAAGTCGATAAATTTTCAGACAAAATATTAGTCAATCTTCATATGGGACTTTTGCCTATGTATCGAGGCAATAATGCAAATGCTTGGGCTGTCATAAATGGTGAAAAGGAAGTTGGTTACACTTTACATGAGATTTCGGATGTATTAGATGGAGGAGCTATCTATTATAAATACGCTTATAATATTGGAAGTGATCAATCTTATTTTAATGCTAAGAATGCTATTAATCAAGATATAATTGATAATCTGGGGAAAGTTCTTATTGCTATAACTGAAGGTAGTATTCTAGCAGAGGATCAGAAAAGTGCTGAGTTCGTTTATTGTGCAAAGCTTAGGTCATCAGATGGTGTTGTAAAAGATTGGAATGTTGATACAGAATTATTACTTAAGAAGGGATACGTATTTGGTAAACCTTTGGGTACAGGTCTGAAGTTTAGTTTTAAAGGAAAGTCTTACGATATTGGACGAATAGAACCAATACAAGGTTTTGCACAATCCATTGGTGCACCGGGTAGTATTGTTTATATGTTTGACAATAAGATGTGGGTTAAAACGCGAGATACGGCCGTTCAGATATCGGAATTGGAATGTGACTCAGAAGCTGTGGTAATAGCTAAGGATTTTAAAATTGGAATGCGATTAAATAGTTAATGATATGGATGTTAAGTTTCTAGATATACAAAAAATTACAAACAGTTTTCAACCAGAGCTTTCCGACGCAATAAACAGGGTAGTTTCTAAAGGGTGGTTTCTGTTAGGAGAGGAAACGAATAAATTTGAAGCCGAATATGCTAAGTTTATTGGGACTAACCATTGTATTGGCGTTGGAAATGGATTGGATGCATTGCGTTTAATACTTAAAGCATACATCGAACTAGGCGTGATGAGCCAGGGAGATGAAATTATTGTTCCAGCGAATACCTACATCGCATCTTTATTAGCAATTACTGATAACAAATTAAAACCTGTATTAGTTGAGCCTGATGCGGATACCTTTAATATGGATATTTCTCAAATCGAGAAATTAATTACTCCAAAAACAAAGGGTATTATGGTGGTTCATCTGTATGGACAAACCTGTTGGTCAGAGGAACTCGAATTGCTTGCTAATAAATATCAGCTTAAAGTTATTGAAGATAATGCTCAGGCGGTTGGTGCTTTTGAATCCTCAAATATAAAAAGAACAGGTGCATTGGGAGATGCCTCTGGTCATAGTTTTTATCCGGGTAAGAATTTAGGTGCCCTAGGTGATGGTGGAGCTGTAACCACAAATGATGAGCAATTATCAAACATGATTAGAGCTCTGGCTAATTATGGCTCAACTAAAAAGTATGTAAATGACTTTATGGGCTTAAATTCACGTTTAGATGAAATACAAGCGGCGGTTCTTAGAGTTAAACTACAGCGTATTGATATTGATAATCAGTACAGAAGAGAAGTTGCAGAGCGATATGCCAATGAAATAAAACTTGAAGGTGTTCAGTTGCCAAAGCTTGATAATGGTGCTATAAATAACCTACAGCATGTATTCCATTTATTTGTTGTGCGTTATGAAAAACGTGATGAATTACAAGCATATCTTTCAGAGAACGGTATACAAACCTTAATTCATTATCCTATTCCACCACATCGGCAAAATGCGTATAAAGAATTGAGTACTAATGTGTATCCAATTACAGAGGAAATTCACAACGATGTATTAAGTCTACCTATTAGTCAAGTTATGGGCGATATAGATGTCGATAGAGTGATTAGGACTGTAAATGAATTTAAAGCTATTTAATGTCTAAACAGCAATCATCTTATCGTCAAATTTTCAAGGCTACCTCATTGTTTGGCGGTGTTCAGGTGTTTAATATACTTATTGGTATTGTTCGAGTCAAGTTCGTTGCCATATTATTAGGTACTGCTGGTGTAGGAATGATTAGTTTGTTCAATGCCCCCATGCAAATGATAATGTCGATTACCGGACTTGGCATCGCCTTAAGTGCTGTTCGTGATATTTCAGAAGCTAGTGCTAGCGGCGAAAGAAGTCGAATTGCAAAAACTGTTTTGACATTAAGACGATGGTCGTGGTTTACTGGAATATTAGGTGCGCTTGTCACCATTGTTTTGTCACCCAAATTAAGTGAGTGGTCATTTGGTAATCAAGAGTATACCTGGGCATTTATATGGCTTTCAGTAACCATGGTGTTACAGGCCATTAGTAAGGGGCAAAATACATTATTGCAAGGGTCACGTCGATTGAAGGATATGGCCAAATCAGGTGTCATTGGTTCTATTATCGGTTTACTTACTTCACTTCCTCTTTATTATTATTATGGAACAGATGGTATTGTTCCTGCAATGATTATTACTGCAGTGACCGCATTAATTCTATCTTGGTATTTCGCAAGAAAAATTGAGGTGGATAAAGTCAAGATGTCCTATAAAAGCACAGTGAAATCTGGTATGGGCATGGCTAAACTTGGTATGTCAATGACCTTAGCTGGCTTTATCACAGCTTTTTCTGCCTACATATTAAATGCTTTCATTAGTAATATTGGTGGAATTGAGCAAGTTGGTTTGTATGGTGCTGGATGGGGTGTAGTAGGGCAATATACTAGTATTGTTTTTACTGCTATGGCAACGGATTATTTCCCTAGATTATCTGCTATCCAGCAGGACAATGGAGCAGTTAAAGACTTGGTGAAACAACAAAGTGAAACGGCCTTATTAATAATGACACCATTGCTTGCATTGCTGATTGTGTCAATGCCTTTGGCAATTCGTGTTTTATATACCGCGGAGTTTTTGCCAGTGGTTATGTTTGCTAATCTGACAATATTGGGGATGCACTTTAAGACCATTTCCTGGGCAATGGGATATGTTTACTTAGCGAAGGGCGATGGAAAACTTTTCCTTATTATGGAAATAGCAGCGGGCATGATTATTTTAGGATTTAACCTACTGTTTTATTATTATTTTGGCATTAATGGATTAGGTGTTTCATTTATAATTTCTTATTTCATAGGTATGGTAGGCTCATATGTTGTACTTAATAGAAAATACAAATTAAGTTTTCAACGAAGCTTTTATTATAAGTCACTATTGACGTATGTAATTGTAGCTGTTTCTTTCTCAACAGTTTTCATAGAAAATGAATATTTAAGATATGGAACAGGCATTATTGTGTTGATTTGTGCCACACTTTATTCAATTTACAAGCTCAACCAGTTGATGGATTTAAAATCATTGATTTTAAAGAAGTTCAATAAATAAATATAGTTAAATGACCCCATTAGTTTCTGTTATTATCTCGGCCTATAATTCTTCGGGCTTTATTATTGAAACTTTGCAAAGTATCAAAGAACAGTCGTATGAAAATGTAGAACTCATTATTACCGACGACTATTCGACTGATGATACGGTTGAGGTATGCGAAAAATGGATTGAGACTAATGGAGATAGATTCATTAATGCGATTGTTTTAAAATCAGATGTTAATACTGGCGTTTCTGCCAATGCCAATAGAGGATTAAAACAAGCTAAAGGCGATTGGGTAAAATTACTCGGTGCAGATGATACCTTAAAAATAGATTGTCTTAAAGATAATGTTCATTGGGTCGTTACTCATCCAGAGGTAAAAGTATTATTATCTCGGATTGAAATATACATGGATACTTTTGATAAGAATAACCTTATTGAAACAACGCCAGGTATTCCTTATAGTCCTGAAGGTATTCTTGGGGAAAGCAGAAGTGCTGAATCGCAATACAAGATGTTATTGGTCAGCGATAGGATACATTTTACGCCATCAATTTTTTTTAATACTGAAACAGTTAGAAAGGTTGGCGGATTTGATGAGCGATTCCGGTTGTTAGAAGATTATCCTTTATGGTTAAACTTAACAAGAGCAGGATTTAAGATTCACTTCATGGAGAAAATTACTGTTAATTATCGTCGACATAAGAAAGCGATCAATAATACAGGTATTAATTATTTAATAAACCCTAATTATTTTAGATCTGAGGAATTCAGAAAAATATATACCTACCAATATTTACCTTTGGATTTAAGATGTAGTGCGCGATTATTTTGGTTATATTCACAGTTGTTCAGAGCTGAAAAGAATAATAAAAATACAGTGTGGCGTAAAAGAGTATTCTCTTTATTAACATTTTATCTTAATCCATTTACTTATGTGATTTGGTTAAGAAAGAGACTAATACCAAGTGTTCGGCAAAGTGAGTTCTATATATAATTGATTACTATTATTCAATAAATACTGAAAAGATGAAGCGCCTTTCAATTGTTGTTCCTATGTATAATGTTGAACCTTTCGTGGAGAAATGTTTACGTTATCTAGTGGAGCAGGATATTCCGCAAGAGGAGTATGAAATCATTTGTGTTAATGATGGTTCTCCGGATAATAGTAGAGATATTGTATTAAAGTTTAAGGAGAAGTATTCCAATGTCGTGTTACTTGATCAAGAAAATCAAGGGGTTTCTATGGCTAGAAATAATGGTATTGATATAGCAACAGGAAAATACCTGTTATTTATTGATCCTGATGATTATACTGACTCAAATTGCTTTAAAAACATCCTTCAGAAAGCTGATGATAATGATGCTGAGGTCGTACATCTTGGTTTTACAGTTCTCGATGAGTTTGATAAGGAAAAGGCTGCTGTTCATCATGAGGGAATAAGCACTACTGTTGTTGAAGGAATTAAAGCATATTCATTATGCCACGTAGAAGGTAGGCCAGATCCAGATAGAATTTATGGTATTTTAATTAAAAGAGATCTTTTAAATACTTATAAACTTAGGTTTTTGGAAGGCGTACCGTACCTTGAAGATGGTGAATTAATGACTCGTATTTCATGCATTGCAAGTCGTTGTTTATTTATTAAAGGGACATTTTATTGGAGAACAACAAGGCCTGGTTCAGCTACAAATAGTGACTTATTTTATTCAAAAAGAGCAATTGATGGATTTATTAAGTCTGCTTCTAATTTAAGAGTTTTCAGAGAAACATTGTCTTTAAGTGTAGAACAGAGACAATACTTGAATCAGCCTATTGTAAAGTATGTTATTCTTTCTTTGTCAGCTTCGAGTAAATTTACCGATTACAAAACATATAGATATGTTCGTGCCAGTTTGTTGAAAAATAATTTCAATAAATTAGAACTGGAAGGTATAGATAAAACATATAAGAAGTTGGGTGGATTCTTTAACATCTCAATTAGTCTATTACATTGCTATCTTTTGTTTAGACCAATAGGGTTATCTGTAAAAAATATATTAAACAAATTAAAGTTTAAATAATTGAAAATTCTTTTTTGTTATCGGAATTGGATGAACCCCAATAAAGGAGGTGTTCAAAGAGTATCAGATACCTTAGCAAATTATTTTAAGACAAAGGGGCATCAGTTGTACTATCTTACTTTTGAGTATGAGAAAGAAGATAAGTATCAATTTCCTGCAGAGCTTATTCAGCTACCTGACTCAGATTTTTATTCTGAGGTAAATGTGCGTTTTTATCACAAATTACTGGATGATTTATCCATAGATATAATGATAAATCATGATGCAGCAAATGATCGTTCAAGGCTATTTCTGAACACAGGAAGAAGTTCAGTGAAAAAAATATCATTATACCATACTGATCCGCTGCATGAATTAAATCGTAAACCTAATTTAGGCGGACGAATTAATAATGAACTGCTAAGAAATTTAGTTGTCAATAACTTGTCAGGTTTAATACAAAAGTTAAGAATTGGCAAGAAGAAAAAGCAGATCAAAGATTTATTACGAAATAGTGATCGATTAATTGTTTTATCGAAGCAACACAAACAAAGAATCGAGACTGTTCTTAATATAAAAACACCAAAAATTGTGGCCTTATCAAATCCCATAGCGATTCTTAATGTGGAAGGTGAAATACTCAAAAAGAAACAAATTCTGTTCGTTGCGCGCATGGAATTAGTTGTGAAACGGCCTGATAAGATGTTAAAAATATGGTCAAGAATAAATGATAAACATCCCGATTGGGAGCTTATTTTTTTAGGAGATGGACCTGAGAAAGATAAAATGATTGAGTTAGCATCCTCTCTCAATATTAGTAATGTACGATTTGAAGGCTTTGTTTTACCAGCACCTTACTATCAAGAAGCATCAGTATTATGTATGACTTCGGAATATGAAGGATTCCCTTCTGTTTTGGTAGAAGCTATGGAGAAAGAGATGGCGCCAGTAACTTTTAATAATTGGATTTCATTAAAGGATGTGATTGATGATGGTAAAAATGGATTGTTAGCCTCAAGAGATAATCTCGATCAGTTTGCTGAGAAGCTTGATAAATTACTTTCTGAAGATAGCTATAGGAATGAGATAGCTTTAAATGCGAAAGTTTCAGTTGCTAAATTTAAAGTCGAAAACATTGGGCCTCTTTGGGAGCAACTATTCAAAGAACTGGTTAATTAGTAAAAGAACAGATAAAACAAAGAGCTTTAATTAAAAAGTAAATGTCGGATAAAAAGAATATCTTATTAGTTTCAAGTGCATTTTACCCTGAAATATCACCTCGAAGTTTTCGAGCGACAGAATTGGCTAAAGAGTTCTTTAGGCAAGGACATTCAGTAACCGTTATTACTAAGCATAGAGATGCAGATTATTCTGATTTATTGAATGAATATCCTTTTCAATTTAAAATGTGGAAAAAAGTTTCGTTCCCTTCTGTACCTCAATTTGAGTCAAAACCGTTATCTATTATTTCAGCCGTATTAACACGCTTGTTGTTAATGTTTTTTGAATACCCTGGAATTGAAGAAATGTTTAGGGTTAGAAAAATGTTAAAAACAGAGAAGGATTATGATTTGATGATTTCCTTTGCTGTTCCTTATCCTGTTCATTGGGGCGTAGCTTGGAGTCGCAAGAAAAGTCACCGAATTTCGAAAACTTGGGTAGCTGATTGCGGAGATCCATATATGGGCGATGTCCTTGATTCGTTTAGAAAATTGTTTTACTTCAGTTTTCTCGAAAAAGCCTTTTTTCGTAAAGCGGATGCAGTTGCTATTCCTGTAGAAAGCGCAATAGATTCGTATTATAAACAGTTTCATGATAAAATTAAGATTATACCTCAAGGATTCGACTTTGACATTAATAAACCAAAGTCAGAAGTAAACAATAAAGTGCCGCAATTTGCTTATGCGGGAGGCTTTTTAAAAGGCATTCGAGATCCAGAGTTGCTTTTGAGTTTTTTATCTAAGATTGCTAAACCGTTTGTGTTTCATGTTTTCACAAATCAACCTGAGCTTTTGTTACCCTATAAAGAGCGTTTAAAAGATAAGTTGAATATTCGAGCATATATTCCTAGAAGCGAGCTTATGGAAGTGCTTGGGAAAATGGACTTTCTTATAAACTTTGATAATAATACAACAAGGAATGTTCCTAGTAAACTTATTGATTACGCAATAACGGGTAGACCGGTATTAAATATTGATAAGAATTTTCAATTTAATTGTATTGAGAAGTTTATAGAGCAGGATTATTCTAATAAGTTGAAACTTCCCGATATTAACAATTATCATATTAGCAATATATCTCGAAGCTTTTTAGATATCATGTAGTTGACATATGTTAAGTAAGGCAATCAAATACAATACTAATTCTGTAGCGACTGATAATAAGTATTTTTTAATACTTTTTATTGTATGGCCATTTCTGGCCTTTGTATTTGCAATTTTGAACTATAGTAGGCCTATTGCTAAAAAAATAGTCTATTTATTTATGGTATATATCGGCTTAACATTTGTTGTAAATATATTTGCTGATGGTGCTGAATATGCAAGGCGATTGGTGAAGTTCTCATATCTGCCTTTTTCTGATTTTTATCAGATGATTGGAGGAATGTACTCATCGGATACAACTGTTGATATTGTGCAGCCATTAATTACCTTTATTGTAAGTCGATTCACAAGTCATTACAGTGCCTTGTTTGCAGTATTTGCCGCCGTATTTAGCATTGCGCATGTCAAATCAATAAATCTTCTTTACAATCGCTTTAAAGAAAATATGGGATGGCATACATATCTTTTTATGGCTTTCTTTGTTTTTATTTTACCTGTTACTGCTATTAACGGGTTTAGGATGTGGACGGCAATATGGATATTCTTTTATGGTGCTTACTATGTTATTTTATACAAGGATGCTAGGTACTTATTAATTACCTTAAGTGCTTGTCTTGTTCATTTTAGCATGATTTCAGTAAATGCCCTATTGGTAATTTATTATTTTGCAGGTAATCGCAATTCTATTTATTTTTCCTTAGCTGTTCTATCATTCATATTGCCTAGCTTTATGGGGCCTGTTTTTGAAGTTATATCTCAAAAATTAGGTGGTGCATTGGAAACTCGATATGAGATGTATTCTAATGAAGAGTATGCTTCCGGAAGAAGACAAACGATGCAGCAAGCGATATGGTATGTAAGTTTTGGTAGAGACATAATATTCTATTACTTATCCATTGCCATTATGATAGTAGGATATACTTACCGAAATATAGAAATCAAAAAGGAGGATAAAAATCTATATAGTTTTTTATTATTACTGATATCCTTTGTTAATTTTGGTAAAACAATCCCATCCTTTGGAGGAAGGTTTCAAATTCTATTTGTTCTTTTCGGTACACTATATATGTTAATGTATTATATAAAGAAGCCAACGGGTAGAGTATACCCATTAGCTTTGATTGGTGTATTTCCTATGTTGATATTTGCAGCTTTACAGTTTAGAAATGCCGCAGATTGTATAAATGCGTGGATTATTACACCTGGTTTCTGCTTACCGTTATTTGTAACAGAAATATCTTTGTCTGATTTTCTATTTAATTAAAACATCTGTAAATGTTTGTTCTAAATAATACTAAAAAGCATTTACTAAACTTCTCCGGTCATAGATTAAAGAAGAAATATGTCCTCTTTGAATCTGACGATTGGGGTAGTGAGCGAATACCATCAAATGAAAGTGTCGATTTTCTTAGTAAAAAAGGTGTTGATGTAAAAAAGAATCCGTTTAATTATTTGGATTCTTTAGAATCAGATGATGATTTGTCTGCTACTTTTGAGATGCTTAGAAATCATGTTGATCACCTTGGAAATCATCCTGTAATAACTGCTAATAGTGTTGTTGCTAATCCTGATTTTGAGAAGATAAAAGCCTCGGGTTTTAAAGAATATCATTTTGAAAAAAGCACAGATACCTATGCCAATAAAGGTAATGCAAAGAATGCTTTTGAGATCATCAAGCAAGGAATGAAGGAAGGGGTTTATCATCCCCAATTTCATGGTAGAGAACATGTCAATGTAGAGCAGTGGCTTAAAGCTTTGCAATCAGGAAATCAAGTGCTACTTGATGCATTTAATACTGGTGTATTCGGTATTGATTTAGATATTGATTTAACCAACAGGAGCAACTTTATGGCTGCCTTTGATGCACATTCTAATCAAGGTATTGCTTTACATGAAGATATAGTATCGGAAGGCACTTCAATGTTTGAAGAATTATATGGCTTTCGATCAGAATCATTTATTGCACCTTGTTATGTGTGGCATAATTCGCATAACGATGTTTTGTGGAAAAATGGAATAAAATATTTTCAAGGATTACCAGTACAATTATCGCCAGATGCGGTGAAGCAATACAAACGAATATATCATTATCAAGGTCAGAAGAATAAATTAGGTCAACGATATTTTGTACGTAATTGTTTTTTTGAACCATCACTTAAACCCACGTTTAACTGGATTGATGATGTTTTGAATCGTCTTAAGATCATTTTTTTTTGGGGCAAACCAGCTATAATTGGAACACATCGTATTAATTTTGTTGGTAGCTTGAATGAAGATAATCGAAAGGTTAATTTAACTATGCTTGATGAATTAATTAAACGAATGTTAAAGCTCTGGCCTGATATTGAATTTATAACAACTGATAAGTTAGGGAATCTTTATAAAAACTAAATAAGTTGTGTAATTACTATTAAATTAGTGTTGAAATTATACCCCGATAATAATTAACTCGAAGAAAACGGAATAAATAAAATACAATGAGATACGTTAATAAATATTTACGGAACCTTGCACCATATAAATTGGCTTCTCATAAAATTTGGGATGTACCTAAAAGCGAAAGAAGCAATATTTTAAAACTAGATTGGAATGAAGCAACAATTCCACCAAGCCCTCTGGTTCATGAGCGATTGATGGAGTTGATGAATGATCAACCTGATTATAATCTATATCCAAGTTCTTATTGTGAAGAGTTGCACAAAGCTTTTGCTGAATATGCAGGAGTGCCAAAGGGTAACTTACAATACTTTGCTAGCTCTGATGTGTTACACGAGTATATTGCACGTGTTTTTATTAGTGTTGGAGATCCGGTTTTAATTTTAGGGCCTACCTACGATAATTTTCGTTTGACTTGTGAAGCTCAGGGAGGAAAAGTCTACTATAGTGAATATACCAATGATTTTACGCTTTCGGAGAGTCGTTTTGAAAATGATATTTACCGTACCAATCCATCATTGGTTTATATCTGTAATCCTAATAATCCTACAGGCAACTTACTACCACTTGATTATTTAGAGAGGTTGTTGAGTACTTTTACTGAAACATTATTTTTAATTGATGAGGCCTACTTTGAGTTTATTGGTGTAACAGCTAAAGAATTAATATTTAAGTATGATAATATACTTATCTCTAGAACAATGTCGAAGGCATTTGCCTTGGCTTCTTTTAGAGTTGGTTATATGTTGTCTTCTGTTGACAATATCAATACTATTTCTAAAGTTCGTAATCCTAAGAATTTTACAACTTTTGCTCAAGTAGCTGCTATTGCCGCCTTGAATGACGTAAAATACATGTATGATTACGTTAAGGAGGTGAACAAGGCAAAGAAAGAATTTGTACAATTCATTAGCTCTATGAGTCCTTCGTTAGAGACATTTAATGATGCGGGTAACTTTTTGTTGATTCGAGTATCAAGTTTAGTGAATAAAAATGATTTGATAGCACACTTTGAAGCATCGGATATTTTCGTTCGTGATTTTGCACATAGTTCATTGTTACTAGATTGTTTCAGAATTACCATTGGCACACGTGAACAAATGAAACGTGTACAAGGTGTTATCAAGCAATTCCTGAATAAGTAAGATGAACAAAATTGCTTATTTTGATTTTTGCGAGACTTTAGCAAACTTTCAGACGGCCGATGCTTTTGTCGACTTCGTTCGAAAGAAAAGCAATAAGTCTTCAATGAGATTTCTGAATTTCAGTTTGCTTGTGCTCTTAAAACTAAGGTTTAATCTTTTTTTAAATAAGTTTTTTCCGAATGCTGGTGTTATTAAGAAGTTTAAATTAATGCAGTTAAAAGGTGTTTCTTCTGATACACTTAATGAATATGCAAAGGAGTATTACTTAACGCAGATAAAACCAAACTTGATTAGCAAAGTACTTGATGAATTATTAGACCTTCAAAAAAAAGATTATAACATCATTGTTGTTTCAGCAGGGTATGCCGTTTATTTAAAATATTTTACTCAAGAATATAGTATTAAGCATCTTATTGCTACTGAATTGGCTTTTAGTTCGGATGGAAAAAAGTGCTTAGGTAAGATGTTGGGTAAAGATTGTATTTATACCGAAAAAGTTAAACGTATCGAAGCTTATTTTGGTAATGAAGATTTAGATTATTCAGATAGTATTTCTTATTCGGATAGCCCTTCTGATTTACCTATGATGCGATTAACTGAGAAAGCCGTAGTTGTGTCAGAGTCTATGTCACAGAATTGGAGTAAAGAAAATAATTTCCAAGAGATTATCTGGTCAAAGTGATTGGGTAATCAAGGTTTGATAATAATAGAGAAATAAACCATAAAAAGATGAGTGCGAAGTCGTTCTTTAAGAATTTAATAGAAAACAATAGACTGTTTTTTCCATTGTATCTGGGCGTTAAAAATTTGAGACTGTATTTTACAAGTAAACGTTATTCAGATGAAACGTATTTGAAAAAGAAATTTTCTATTTTTCAAGATTATCCATTGGATTTAGAAAACCCACTTACTCTTAATGAGAAATTGCAATGGTTGAAAATTCACGATCGTCAAGAACATTATACGATTCATGCAGATAAGTATGCTGCTCGCGAATACATTGCAGAGAAATTTGGTAAAGAATATCTCATTCCACTTCCATTTCATACAACGAACTACCGTGATTTAAAACCTGAGAACCTACCTGATTATCCAATCGCCATGAAAACAAACCATGGGTTTGGAAATACGGTTATTGTTAGGGATAAGAACAAGGAGGATTGGAAAGAGATTAGACACTACTATCGAAAATGGATGAAGACCAACTATTTTTGGATCGAGAGAGAGTGGCAGTATAAAAATATAGAACCTCGCATTGTAGTAGAGAAGATGCTGTTTGATAAGGATGGTTATGTACCTAATGATTACAAACTAAACTTTGTGGAGGGTAAACTTGAGTTTATTTATGTGTCGGTTGATCGTGAGGGCTCAAATAAGCGAAATATTTATGATGCCAACTGGAAACAGATGGATTTCACATGGGCTCGCAAAGGGAAGGATTTATCTGATATTACAGGCGAAGATATTGATCCACCAGCGACCCTGGATAAGATGATTGAATTTGGTAAAGAAGTTGCCAAATTATATAAATATGTTCGTGTAGACTTTTATGATGTGGATGGGGTGCTCTACTTCGGTGAAATTACACAATGCCATGGAGGAGGTTTTGATCAATTATTGCCATACGAAATGGATTTGAGTTTTGGAGAGAAGATTGATTTATCTACAATTAAGTCCTAAAGAACTTTATTTATTCATCGAGTACAATCATGAGTAATAAACGAATTTGTTTAGTTATCCCATCTCTTCAAGCTGGAGGGATGGAACGTGTTATGTCGGAATTGGCGGCGATTTTTTCAGCTAAACCAAATGTTGAAGTACACTTGATTTTGTATGGAATAACACGTGAAATGTTTTTCTCTGTTCCTGATAACATTACAATACATAAACCGGCGTTTGAATTTAATAACAAGAAACGTTTTTTCAGTACTGTAAAAACATTGTTTTTTTTAAGAAAGAAAGTTAAGCAATTAGGCCCTGATACCTTATTGAGTTTTGGTGAGTATTGGAATAACTTCTTTTTACTATCACTACTCGGATTAAACTACAAAACCTACGTTTCGGATCGGAGCCAACCAGATAAGAGTCTTGGGAAGTTGCACGATGCTTTACGTCATTGGTTGTATCCTAAAGCTACAGGTGTAATACTGCAAACGGAACGAGGGAAAGATATTTTTCTTAAGCACACCTTACATGACAACATTGCTGTTATTGGTAATCCGATTCGAGAAATAAAAATGGCGGAACCAGAGTTGCAAAGAGATAAAGTTGTTGTAATGGTTGGGCGCTTAATCAAAAGTAAAAATCAAGATCGCTTGATTCAGATTTTTGCAAAAATAGCTAATCCCGATTGGAAATTAATGTTGGTTGGATACGATCATTTGAAGCAAAACAATATGGATCGTTTGAAACAATTAGCAAGTGATTTAAATATCGCGGAGCAAGTAATTTTTACGGGAAAGCAGAATAACATTGATGAAATTTTAAATAAGAGCTCAATTTTCGCTTTTACATCAAGCTCCGAGGGTTTTCCAAATGTGATTGGAGAAGCTATGTCTTCTGGTTTGCCAGTAATAGCCTACGACTGTAATGCCGGACCAGCTGAAATGATTAATGATGGAAATAATGGTTTTCTGATTCCTCTTTTTAATGACGATTTGTTTGAGACGAACTTGTCAAAATTGATGGATGATGCCACCATGCGAGCTGAATTTGGTGTCCAAGGGCAGAGTGATATTAAAGCTTTCTCCAAAGAACACATAGGAGAGCGCTTCTATAATTTCATAACTCAAAAACATAACAGATGAAGGTAGTTGTTATTGGTTCAAAAGGGTTTATTGGTCAACATTTGGTAAAACACTTTAAAAGTAATGGGCATTCTGTTTGGGGAGCGGATGTAGTTGTTGATTATGCAGAAGCGGATACTTATTTTTTAATAGATGCTTCTAATTCTGATTTTAATAATGTTTTTCAGAATAACGAATTTGACTTGTGTGTAAATTGCTCCGGAGCAGCAAGTGTACCTGATTCGATAAAAAATCCGATGCGAGATTATTATCTAAATACAGTTAATGTATTTAATATTCTCTCAGCGATAAATAAGTATCAATCGGCATGTCAATTTATCAACCTTGGTAGCGCTGCCGTATATGGTAATCCACAACAATTACCTATAAAGGAAAGTGATCCTACAGGCCCACTATCTCCATACGGAATTCATAAGCACCAAGCTGAACAAATATGTGAAGAGTTCCATCGGTTTTTTGGGATAAAGACGTGTTCATTACGAATCTTCTCTGTTTATGGAACGGGCTTAATGAAACAGTTATTCTGGGATTTGAATAAAAAGACAGAAACTAAAGGGTCCATTGAATTATTTGGTACTGGAGAGGAGTCTCGCGATTTTATTCATGTAGATGATTTAGTAAGAGCCATTGAATTAGTTGCTAAGAACACAAGTTTTGAAGCTGAGATTATTAATATAGCAAATGGCGTAGAAGTCAAAATAAAAGATGCTGTTGGTATTTTCTTTGGCTTTTATAATGAAAAAGTAGATTATCGTTTTTCAGGCTCAAATCGTAAAGGAGATCCGTTAAACTGGCGAGCCGATATATCTCGTTTACAAGAGTTAGGTTACAAACCTGAAGTTGATATCAATGATGGTTTAAAGGATTATTATAAATGGGTAAAAAGCATTAACTAAGTATAAAATGACAAATCAAGCCGGAGATAAAAGAGTCAAATTAGGACTGTTATTCGACTTCCAAGCTACCTGGATGGGTGGCATTACATATGTAATTAATCTAGTAAAGACTTTAAATTACTTAGACGATAAGGATAAACCTGAAGTCGTGTTCTTTTATACAAGCGAATTAGAGAAACATCTAGGAGATATAAAGTATCCATATATAACATTTGTAAAAAAGACGACTCCATCCATTATCAAAGGATTTTGGAAATCATGGATGAGTCGAAAAAACTTATTTGTCGACGATCTCATCGAGGAACATGAACTTGATGCGGTTTATCCTAATCGAAATTACCCGATTAAAACACGTACTAAGGCTAAGGTTATTGCTTGGTATGCAGATTTACAGCACAAGTATTATCCTGAATTTTTCACGAAAGAAACCTTAATTCATCGAGCTATTCGTCTATTTTTTATGTTGCGAAACACATCGGATTTAGTTGTCTCGAGTCAAGCTGTTAAAGATGATTTTTCGAAGTTTTACAAACTGAAGAAACGTTTAAAAATACATGTTTATCATTTTGTTACCATAAATGAAGATTTTGAAGAAGTAAGCAAAGAAGTGCTTAATTCTAAGTACAATTGTCCCGATGAGTATTTTATGGTATGCAATCAATTTCACACGCATAAAAACCATAAAGCCGTTTTATTAGCCTTGGCAGAGTTGAAGAAGAGAGGTGTTAAAAAGCACATCGTCTTTACAGGAAGTTTTCCTCAGAATAAGCAATCACCTTATATCGCCGAATTATTGAGGATAATAGAAGAAAACCAATTGGAAGATCAAATAAGTATGTTGAAGCTTATTCCTCGACAAGATCAAATTCAATTGATGAAAAATAGTCAAGCCATTATTCAGCCTAGTCTTTTTGAAGGGTGGAGTACGGTTATTGAGGATGCCAGATCGTTGCAGGTGCCAGTTGTAGCATCAAATATTCCTGTCAATATTGAACAAGTGGGTGAATTTGCTAAGTTCTTTAACGCTGAAAAATATATGGAGTTAGCTGACATCTTAGTAGAAATGCCAAAGAGGGATATGCAAGCAAAGATTTATGAAGACTACGGACAGAGAATAAAAGTTGAGGCTGAAAACTTCTTGAAAGTTTTCAATTAAGAATCCTATTTGAGAAATGAAGAAGAAAATTGTATTAGTTAATCAAGATTCGGGTTACCTGTCTATTGATATTGCCAATGCCTTTGCCAAAGGGTATGATGAAATAGTTTTGATGACAGGCTATCTTGTGAGTATGGATTCGGAACTTAGTGAAAAAATAAAGGTTCATAACCTATATAAATACAACCGTAAGAGTACATTGACAAGAGCCATATCATGGATTTTTGCAACAATACAGGTGTTCTTTAATGTGCTAACAAAGTATCGTAAATATGAGCTGTTTTTTTCCACTAATCCACCAACAATAGTTTTCCTATTAGCTTTTCTAAAGAAAAGATGTTTTTCGTTATTGGTTTTAGATTTATACCCAGATGCAATACACATGGGTAATTTCACAAAGAATGATAATTTTATCATTAAATTTTGGACATCGGTTAATCGGAAGTATTTAAAGTATGCCAAATCGTTGGTTACTTTAACTTCAGGAATGGCTGATAGTTTAAGTAATTATGTTGATAAAGAGAAAATTAAAGTCATTCCAGCTTGGTCTTCAGGCTTCAATTTACCCGATTATTCTACTAAGGATAATCCATTCGTTGTGAAATATGGGTTTCAAGATAAGTTTATCGTTATGTATTCTGGTAATTTGGGCAAAGAGCATGAAGTTGAAGCTTTGGTCGATTTAGCTGAGCAATTGAAGGATAACAATGATATAATGATAGTAATTGCGGGACAAGGCTGGAAATACAAGATGCTAAATGAGGAAATTGAACAGAGGAAATTGAACAATTGTCAGTTACTTCCGAAACAATCAGTTGAGTTATTTTTGGCAGGTTTGGCTGCGACTAATTTAGGCGTGGTATCGCTTTCTCAATCTTTAGCTAACGTTTCAATACCAAGTAAAACATTTAATTTGTTAGGTGCGGGTACTCCTATTCTTTGCATCGGTGGTAAAGATTCAGATTTATCTCGTTTGCTTGAATCAAGTAAAACTGGCGATGCTTTTACTTCGAATCATATTAACGAGATGGCAGCTTTTGTTCAGAATCTGAAAGACGATAAAAACCTATATGCTGAGTATTGTGAAAATGCCATTCAAGAAGCTAAGAAATTTACTTCAGCAAATGCCGATCAAATAAGAGAGGCGCACATGAGCGCATCAAAATAATAATAGAATATTCTAATACATCAAATGTCCATGATTAATACGCTCAAAACTAATGTCCAACTTCACCTTAAAAACCTGCTAGGTTGGAAGACTAATCGTAAAATACTTGTACTAGCGGTTGATGATTATGGAAATGTTAGAGTAGACTCAAAAGAAGCAAGGGAACGCATGGATCAAGCTGGTTTGGAAGTGCCATTAAGGTTTGATGCTTATGATGCGATGGAAAATCGTGAAGATTTAGAAATACTATACGAAACCCTTGACTCTGTTAAAGGTAAAAATGGGGAGCATGCCAAAGTAACAGCTTTCTCGGTACCATGCAATATTGACTATGATAGAATGGTCGAGGAGGATTATCAAGAATACAGATATGAATTGCTACCGCAGACTTTTAAAAAGTTAGCAGACCGTGACGATAAGGCCTATTCAGGGACTTGGGATTTATGGAAAAAGGGAATGGATGAAGGTTATCTTATGCCTCAATTTCACGGCAGAGAGCATATTAGCTTGAAAGTATTAAATGAGAAGTTGGCAAAACGTGATCCTGAAATATTGACGGTTTTAAAGAATCGTTCTTACACAAGTATCTCAAGCACGGGTTATGCCACAATCGACTGGAGTGCAGCTTTTGATTTTTGGAAATTAGAAGAAACCTTAAACTTTGGACCTATTATCGAGGATGGTTTAAATGCCTTTGAGAAAGTATTTGGATTTCGCTCAGTCTACTTTAACGCCCCCGGGCAGCCAGAGCATAGTTCGCTTCATCAGCATCTTCATAGAAATGGAATAAAATACCTTGATACACCATTCATCAAGAATGAACACCTTGGAGAAGGACAGTTTAGAAAAGAGATTAATTACATCGGCAAGAAGAATAAATTAGGGATGATCTATAACATCCGGAATGTGCTTTTTGAACCATGTGAAGATCGAGGGTTTGATTGGGTAAATTATACACTAAAGCAGATTGAAGTGGCCTTTCGAATGAAGCATCCTGCTGTTATAAGTTCACACCGGGTTAATTATTGTGGACATATCTCAGTCGAAAACCGTAAAAAAGGATTATCTGATCTTAAGCGTTTACTGAAGGAAGTGAAAAAACGTTGGCCGGATATTGAATTCATGAATTCGGTTGAGTTAATGGATCTTGTGAGTCAGAAATAAAGTAATTAATTACGAATGGCAGGTATAGGAGATAAAGTTAGAGCATTAGCCTTTTGGCAAATGGACTTGTTAAAAGGAGGTAAGTTACGATCGCACTTTAATGATGTGCAACAGCAGGTTGAGCATTATTCAGGTACTAAATCAAATCAACAGCATGGAGCTTACTTAAAAACACTACTCAAGCATGTATGCGAGAGTGTTCCATATTATAATGGTATTGAAAGCACTACATTAACTGATTTTCCGGTAGTAAATAAATTATTGATTCGTGATAATGATGCGCAATTCGTAAGTTCTAATGAGTCCTATCAAGAATTTAAAAGTGTTGTAACCAGTGGTTCAACAGGTACTCCATTTTCGATAAAACAAGATCTTCGTAAAAGCATTCGTAATACCAGTGATACCATTTATTTTGGTAAGCTCGCTGGTTTTGATATTGGTCAGAAGTTGTTCTATTTCAAAATCTGGAATAAAGTCAATCAAAAGGGCAGTCTACTGCAGAAGATGCAAAATATAGTTCCGATTGATGTATCCATACTTGATGATGAGACTTTGCCACAAATTGTAAAAGCATTACAAAAGGATAAAAGTGCAAAAGCTCTTTTGGCCTATTCGTCGGTTTATGATGCTATCGCATTTTATATGCAAAAGAATGAATTAAAGCCACTAAATCACAATGTGAAAGCAATCATCGCAATGTCTGAGGCTTTTAGCAAGGCTAGTAGAGAATTGATTTCAAAATATCTAAATGCCAATGCCGTTTCACGTTATTCTAACATGGAAAATGGCATTATTGCTCAACAATTAAATGATGGTTCTGATGAGTTTTTAATAAACAATGCTAGTTACCATGTCGAAATTCTAGATTTGGATTCTGATAAACCTGTTGCATATGGAGAAGCTGGTCGGATAGTCATTACTGATTTGTTCAACTTTTGCATGCCTCTAATTCGTTACGATACTGGCGATATAGGTGTACTTGATCAAAAAGAAGTGTTTGGTGATATTAGACCGGTATTTAAAAGTATTGAAGGTAGAAAGATGGATTTGATTTACGATACTTCTGGTTCTCTGATGTCTTCTTACATTGTAACAAATAACCTGTGGAAATACAAAGAGGTAAAACAATATCAGTTTATTCAGAATTCTGAAACAGACTATAAGTTTCTTTTAAATCTTGACGGTGAATTTAGTCGAGCTGAAGAATTAAAGGAAGAATTTGCAGCCTATTTAGGGGAAGGCGCCAAAGTTGAGATTGAGTATGTTGATGAAATTCCGGTATTATCATCAGGTAAGAGAAAAAAAGTATTAAATAACTTTACTAATAAATAAGTTCATGGCGAGTGCGTTTGCTAGCGCGCCCATGTGACTAATAAAATATTTACACATGAAACGACCATGTAAATTTGATTATCTAAATTTTCACACAGAAGGATGATAAAATTTACTTGAGAGTTCCATATGGCAAATGAAAGTAAATTAGAATTATATGAAACGACTACTTGATTTAGTTGTAGTATTGCTTGGATTGACAGTTGTATTGCCTGTTTCATTAATAACGGCGGTGTTTGTTTTGATCTATCATGGAAAACCTGTATTGTTTTCACAGGTTCGACCAGGTAAAGATGCCAAGCCTTTTAATATGTATAAATTTAGGTCAATGACGAATGCGACCGATCCAAACGGTAAGCTTTTACCCAATGCTCAACGTATGACAAAATTCGGTGCTTTTCTGAGAAGTTCGAGTTTGGATGAATTACCAGGTTTGTACAATGTCTTAATTGGAAAGATGAGCCTTGTGGGACCACGACCTTTGTTGATGGATTATTTGCCATTGTACAACGATTTTCAGAATAAACGTCATGAAGTCTTACCTGGTATTACAGGTTGGGCACAAGTTAATGGTCGTAACGCAATATCTTGGGACGATAAATTTAAGTTGGATGTTTGGTATGTTGAGAACCGAAGTTTTTGGCTCGATATTAAAATATTATTCTTAACCTTTTTTAAAGTGTTCAAGCGCGAAGGAATTTCGCATGAAGGGGATGTGGCTATGCCACGTTTTACTGGTAGTAAAAACTAATATCTTAAAATAGATACAATAACATTATTAATAAAACCTGATAGCTATGAAAATATTAATTACTGGTGTAGGCGGTGTAACTCCACGTAGTTTTGCACATTCATTAAGAAAATATAGTAAGTATGCACGTTATGAGATCATTGGCACTGATATTAATAAGTACGCCATTGGACTTTATATGAATGAGTTGTTTAATAAAACTTATTTAGTTCCTCGTGTTGATGCGCCAAACTATTGGGAAGAGATTGATAAAATAATAAAAGAAGAGAAAATTGATATTGCAATAATAAACCCTGAATTGGAAGTTGTAGAGTGGGCCAAAAGAGCTCAAAGTTATGATTTTCCTTGTAAAGTATTATTGCCTGATTATAACCTCGCATCTGTTATTGTTGATAAAGCACAATTAACCGATGCCTTAATGCCGTTAGGAATAGTTCCAAAGTCATTTACCATCGATAAAGATGCTGACATTGATGAACAAGAAGGGAAGTTGGCCTATCCATTTTGGATAAGAAGTGCCTTAGGCTCAAGTGGTCTTGGTTCAATGCTGATTAAATCTGCTGGTGACTTAAAAAATTGGATTACAATAAATCCAAATGTTGAGAAGTTTTTGGCTAGTGAATACCTGCCAGGAAGAAATCTAGGCTGTAAGATGCTTTATTATAATGGTAAGTTAGTTAGAAGTGCAATTGCTGAAAGGGTTTACTACATCATGTCAAAGGTTTCCCCATCGGGAATAACAGGTAATACGTGTTTTGGACGTTTAGTAAATGACGAGGGTGTATTTGATGTTGCCAAGCAGGCTATTGAAACTATGATTGAAAAGACAGGCGCACCAAAGCATGGTTTTTTTACGGTAGATTTAAAAGAAGATGCTGATGGTAAGCCTATGGTGACAGAGATTAATGTACGTTTTGTTGCATTTACTCAAGCATATGCCGCTGGTGGAGCTAACATTCCTGAGGATATGATTAGATTGCTCGATGGAGATCCTAACTTCGATATGGAATTCAAATTGTATGAGTTTGAAAAAGACATGATTTTCCTTCGCGATGTGGATGAGCAACCAATTATCATGAAGGAGTCACAATTGTTTAGTTAGAAATAACTTTTCTAAATTCGTGGTTTTATAAAGAATAATGATGTTTGTAAAAGAAATATTAAATCCAGTTTTAAATTCTATTGAGCAGTTTGCGGATCGTAATGCTTTTATGATAGGAGAATCCTATTATACGTATCGCGATTTTGGCTTATGCATATCAAAGGTTAGAGCAAGAATACAAGAATCTGACTTTGAAGGCAAGAACGTTGGATTAATGGCTAATGATGACTTAGAGACATATGCATCAATTTTTGCAATATGGTTAGAAGGATTGGCATATGTACCTATTCACCCTAGTTATCCTTTGGATAGAGGGCAAGGAATTATTGAAGAAGCGGAAATTGGATTGTTTATTGATTCTTCACTGGATTGTCATTATCAGGAAGTTGTCATTATTAAGAGTAAGGAGCTTTCTGATTGCGAATTAAACCTTGTGCCAGTCAATACCAATGAAGATAGTTTAGCCTATATCCTATTTACTTCTGGTAGCACAGGTAAACCTAAAGGCGTGCCCATTACACGAGCTAACTTGGTTGCCTTTATGAGTGCTTTTTGGCAGATTGGTTTCCAAGTTGATGAAACGGATAAGTGTTTACAGTATTTCGATCTTTCATTTGATATTTCAATTCAATCGTATTTGGTGCCACTACAAAAAGGGGCTTGTACTTATACAGTAGGTCATGACAAGATAAAACCAACATATACTGTTGAATTACTTGAAGATCATGAATTAACATTTGGAGCGACACCTCCTTCGATGATACGGTTCTTACGCCCATATTTTGAAGAGATTGATTTACCACATTTAAAATGTAATATTCTTTGTGCGGAGGCATCAGCTCTTGATTTAATTAAGGAATGGAAGGATTGCATTCCAAATTCAAATATTTATAATTTATATGGTCCAACTGAAGCGACCATATATTGCACATATTCTGAGTTTTACCAGAATAAGAAAAATAAACATTTAAATGGGATGTTGTCAATTGGAAAGCCTTTAAACGGTGTTGATATTCTTGTTGTTGATGAAGACAATAAGGAGGTATTGAAGGGTGAGAAAGGTGAGCTTTGCGTTTCAGGAGAACTTGTTACAAAAGGATATTGGAAGAATGAACTGAAAAATGAGGAAGCCTTTTTTATAGAACTATATAATGGCAAAGAGAAAAGATTTTATAAAACAGGAGATCTTTGTTTTATTGATTCTGATTCTGATATAATGCTTTCCGGAAGATTGGATTATCAAGTAAAGGTGCAAGGTTATCGAATTGAGCTGGGTGAAATAGAACATTTAGCACGCGAATTTTCTCAAGGTCATAACGCAGTGGCTGTTATTTTTGATAATCGATTAGGTCATACAGAAATAGCATTGTTTATTGAGGGAAAAATTGATGTAAAGGAATTAGCAAATTATTTAAAAACTAAGTTGCCAGTTTACATGTGTCCGACAAAACTGATTTGTGACATTGAATTTCCATTGAATATTAATGGTAAGGTTGATAGGCCACAATTGAGAAAATTAGTTTAATAAACAGTAGACGTGTTTTAAGAAAGAATTACACATTGATAGAGGGTGTCTAATCTGTTGAGCATGATTGTTCGTGTTCAAATGGATAATGAAAATAAATTATTGACGCATGAAAAAAGAAGTTATACAGTTGATACTTGATTGCATCAAAAATCAAAATAAGAATGATTTAGAATGCAATATAATAGTTGAAGAAACAACAATGTTAATAGGGCAGGATAGTTGTTTTGGCTCGCTTAGTCTCGCAAATTTATTGATAAGTATTGAAGAAAAGGTTTACGAGCGATTCGAAACTCGAATTGATTTAGTGGATGAGAAAGCTCTAGGCCGACCTGATAGTCCTTATAAAAATGTTGAATCCTTAGCTAGTTTTATAAGCGATACAATTAGTTCATAAACTGTCGTCTCAATATATTGTAAATATTAAAATATGAAAGATTATACATTCAGGAAAGCGAATGAATCCGACATCGATTTTATAGTTGAAAGCATTATTGAAGCTGAGAAATCGGGAACTGATAGGTTAAGTTATTCAACATTATTTGGATTGACAGAAGCTGAAGTCCGTAGTTTGTTGTCTGAGGCGTTGATGGAAGATATGGAAGATTGTGATTTATGGTTGTCGGGTTTTGTTGTTGCAGAATACGAAGGTAGACCAGTTGCATCGCTTAGTGCTTGGGTTGAAGCCTTAAACGGAATTCCCTCAGTAAATGTTAAAGGTAATCTGTTAGGTTTTTTATTGCCTAGAGAAGCTCTTATGCGGGCTAATAAATTAAACCATATTTGTTCCGAGCTGTCCACAGAATATAAACCTGGTAGTTTTTGGTTGGGAGCCGCATATGTTGCGCCCGAGCATCAAGGGAATTTACTTTTAGTTAGGCTCTGTCAGGAACAAATTAATCTACACCCTGAAGCAACAGGTGTATATTGTCAAGTTTTTGCAAATAATGCAGCCTCCATTCAGAACTTTAAACTGATGAAGTTTGAGCTAAGTGAGGAATACAATTCAAATAATGAAAAGATTAATGAGTTGTTGCCATCAAATGGTAAGTTTATTTTTTATAAAGAATTAAGTCGCTGATAATAAATCTTAAGGATTAGAAATTATGTTTCAAAATTACATTTTACAACCAATAGTTAATGCTATTGAATCTTTTTCTCAAAGAAATGCTTTTTTTATTGATGAGAAGCACTATACGTATTCAGAATTAGGTGAAAGTATTTCTAAAATTAGAAAAGAGCTAAAATCCATAAATACACCGTCTAAAAATATAGGCTTAATTACGAATGATGATATTGAAACTTACGCATCTATATTAGCGTTATGGATGGAAGGTTTCGCTTATGTTCCGATTCATCCAGGACATCCACGAAATAGAGGTGAAGAGATCATTAAACAGGCTGATGTTTCTTGGATTGTTGACTCAAGTGATAAATCTTTTTTTGATTCCATTAATACGATTAAAACTAAAGATTTAGAGTTTTCGAGTCTTAATCTGGAACTTAGCGAAATTGATGATAGAGAATTAGCATATATCTTATTTACTTCGGGGAGTACAGGTGCTCCGAAAGGAGTAACTATTACTAGAAAGAATGTTGGTGCATTTTTAAAATCATTCTGGGATATTGGCTTTGAGATTGATGAGAATGATAGATGTTTACAATGTTTCGATTTAACTTTCGATGTATCTGTTCAATCTTTTCTTGTGCCTTTAACAAAGGGAGCATGTATGTACACCATCCCTCATGATAGAATAAAATATAGCTATGCTTCTGAGTTGCTTGAAGAGCAAGCGTTAACATTTGGGGCTATGGCGCCATCTATGGTCAGGTTTCTTAAACCATATTTCGATGAAATTGATTTGCCAGAATTAAGGTATAATATATTAACAGCTGAAGCATCACCTTTAAGTTTAATTGATGAATGGTCTAAGTGTATTCCAAATGCTAAAATATTTGATTTATACGGTCCAACAGAAGCTACCATTTATTGTACTCATAATTTATACACTCGTGAAGGAGAGAATAAAGAGTTAAATGGAATGTTCTGTATTGGAAAGCCTATGGATGGGGTTTATGCTATTATTTGTGATGAAGAAGGTAAAATTTTACCAAAGAATAAAAAAGGAGAGCTTTGTGTAGCCGGTGATCAAGTAACTTTAGGATATTGGCGTAATCCTGAGAAAAATGAAAGTTCATTTTTTACTACTGAGTACAATAATGAACAAATGCGTTTTTATAAAACTGGTGATGCATGTTATATTGATGATCAGGGTGATTTAATGCTAAGTGGTAGATTAGATTACCAAGTTAAAATTCAAGGTTATAGAATTGAATTGGGCGAGATTGAATGTCATGTGCGAGACGTACTTGAAGGTAGTAATGCAGTTGCAGTTGTGTATCAGAACAGTTTTGGTACTGATGAAATTGCCATGTTCATTGAAAATGAAGAGCCAAATAATGAAGCTGTAGTCAAGGAATATTTAAAAACAAAGTTGCCGATATATATGATACCATCAAAGTTTGTATTTGTTTCAAAGTTTCCAATTAATACGAATGGTAAAACGGATCGGTTAGAGTTAAAAAAACAATTGAGTGATGGATTATATTAACATACGTCATGCGACGGAGGCAGATATACCTTTTCTGGTTAAAACTATTATTGAAGCTGAAAAGAGTGGTACAGAAGTGTTATCTTATAGTTCGATCTTCGGAGTTACTGAAGCAGAAACTGAAGATTATTTAACGCAGGTGCTTGAAGAAGAGATAGATGGTTGTGAATTATCTGTGTCTAGTTTTATGGTGGCTGAGTCAGATAACCAAATAGTAGCTGCTTTAAGCGCTTGGGTTGAAGGTAGCGAAGGATTAGCGTCGAGTAAATTGAAAGGTAACTTGTTAAGTTTTGTGTTACCTCCTCAGGCAATACAAAAGGCTGCAAAGGTGAGTGGATTATTAAATCAAGTTCACATTGATTACATAGATGGTACTGTACAGAAAGGGGCAGGTTATGTTATTGAATCATTCCGAAAGAAAGGCCTACTAGGTCGACTGACAGAAGAGATATTTGCTTATTATAAAGAAAAGAACCCTGAAATAAAAATAGCGCATACTCAGGTGTTTGAGTGTAATATACCTGCTTTAAAAGCGAATCAAAAAATTGGTTTTGAGGTGGTTGATTCGGTTGAGTGTGAGGATTTAACTGTGTTAAAATATTTGCCTTCTAACAAAAAATTATTATTAAAAAGACAATTATAACTAATTAAACTATTACTTATGGAAAGAGCTGAAATGTATAAGGAATTGACAGTATTGTTTAGAAAAGTGTTTAATAACGATACGCTTGAAGTTACTGATGAACTAACAGCTAACGACGTTGAAAACTGGGATTCATTATCTCACATGTTATTAATAAATGAAGTTGAAGAAAAGTACTCAGTTAAATTTAGATTAAAGGAATTGAATAAGATGCGCAATGTCGGTGACATGGTAGATATCTTATTGACAAAGGTATAGCTTGTGTAATTAGCAGTCCTACTATATTATGTATTGATATATAGGATACTACTTATTGGTAAAAGACTATTAGGCTCTTCTTGTTTACTATTTATTTAGTAAATGATGAGAGCCTATTCTTTTATTGTTTGATGGGGATTTTAATGTAGTTTATCAGTGCAAATAGATCACTTATCAAATTGACCAAATTCTGCCCTGTAGCGCTGACAAAATTTCTATTTTTGCATTGCTATAATTTCGTTGAAGGATGATGAAATGATACTTATTTTATGCCTTATGTCATTTTTTGTTCGATTATATTAGAAATAGATGATTAATTCGTATTTGTAATGGTTTTTACCTCGTTAAATTTTTTTATTTTCTTCCCGATCGTCCTGTTGTTATTTTATCTGGTTCCGGTAAAGTATAGATGGATTGTGTTGCTCGGAGCTAGTTACTTCTTTTATATTAACATTAAGCCTGTATATGTAGTTTTACTTCTGTTCATTACGCTGTCAACTTACATTTTTACAAGGTGGATTGATTCAAGTCCCGATGAAGATAAAAAAAGGTTATTGATGCGAGTCAATATCGTCTTAATCCTGTTGCCACTTTTATTTTTTAAGTATTTTGCCTTTGTAAATAATCAATTGTTGGATCTAATGGTTGCTAATAATTTAAGGTGGCCATTACCTGAAGTTAGCTTCTTATTACCAATCGGAATTTCGTATTACACATTTATGTGTATTGGATATACAATTGATGTATATAATGAAGATATAAAAGCAGAAAAACATCTGGGTATTGTTGCATTATTTACAGCCTTCTTTCCTTTGATATTATCAGGCCCAATTGAACGAGCCGGAAATATGATTCCGCAGTTCAAAAATATTAAATCAATTAAAGCTCATAACTTGTCGGCTGGTTTAAAATTTATGCTTTGGGGCTATTTTATGAAATTAGTTGTTGCCGATCGTTTAGGTATATATATTGATAATGTATATGGTGATATTGTTGGTCATAATGGGAATAGTTTATTAATAGCGACTGTACTCTACCCTTTTCAAGTATACGCCGATTTAGGAGGGTATTCATTAATCGCCATTGGTGTGGCTAAACTTATGGGATTTGATGTTATGCAGAATTTTGAACGGCCATTTTTTGCGACAAGTATGGCTGACTTTTGGCGACGATGGCATATGTCATTAATTACTTGGTTAACAGACTATGTTTATACACCATTGTCTTTTACATTTCGTAAAATTGGCATGATTGGAATTATAATTGCTTTAATGGTTACCTTTTTGTTAAGTGGTATTTGGCACCACACTGATATGACTTCAGTTATGTGGGGATTATCACAAGGTACTTTTTTAAGTATTGAAGCTATATTTCATAAACGGAGAAATAAATTTGAGGAAAAATACAGACTTAACTCCCGAGCTTTATACATTACTTTTTGCATAATTACTACATTCATCTTATTTACATCTTCACAGGTATTTGGTAGAGCAGATACCTTGGGTGAATCTTGGATGATATTTAATAAAATCTTTGTTGATAGAGGTGTCCCATATCTCGATATGACAACTCTTGCCTTTGCGCTCTTAGGGCTTGGTGTATTGCTTTTAAAAGATTTTAAGAATGAGTTTAAACCTCGAATTTTGGTATGGGTATTTGATAAGAACTTGGTACGCTACCTATCTTATTCAATTGTGTTTTATATGATATTGTTGATGGGGGTTTTTAACAATGGTGGATCCTTTATCTATTTTAAATATTAGTGATGAGAAAGTTTTACATTAAAATAGTCGTTTTTGGTACGGCATTGGTTATTCCACTGTTAGTTTTTATTGGGCTTTACATTCACTTTGATCCATTTAAGATTGTTGGAGAATATGATACCTTCTATGATACTGAGATTGTTCCTAATCGCGATTATATATCAACCGAGATTTTTTTAGATCAGAAGTACGATTATAATTCCTTTATTTTTGGAAGCTCGAGAGCAATAGCCTTTAAGGCTAGGTCATGGGAGAAGTATCTGGATGAAAATGCAAAACCTTTTGTATTTGATGCCTCTGGAGAATCATTATTTGGAATCTATAAGAAGATAAAGTTTTTAGAGAAGAGGGGAACTAATCTTGATAATGTTTTTATCTTATTTTGCCGAAATGGTGTTTGCATCAATGATAATTATGACGAACATTTGAATATTAAGCACCCATTGGTTTCTGAGGAGAGTTGGTTCAAATTTCATTTTACTTTTTTTAAATCGTATTTTGAGCTCAAGTTTTTACTTGGCTATTATTCGTATATGATTACTGGACAAGAAAGTGCTTTGACTTCTGGAATAATACAAGATGGAGGTATCTCTATTGATTATGAGAATAATCAAATTCTGCTGGACACATTAGATCTTCAAATAAATAGCAACACTGCAAAATATTATAAGGAGAACCGACATATCTTTTACGAGCAGGAGAATGAGTCGTATGAAGAAGAGCAAAAATTACAAGCTTCACATATTGAAATGCTAAAGGAAATAAAAGAGATATTGGAGCGGAATAATACTAAATACAAGGTTGTTCTTAGTCCAATTTACGATCAGGTTAAATTCTCACCAGAGGATAAGAGTAGTCTAAAAATGGTTTTTGGTGATCACCTTTACGATTTTACAGGAGAAAACTTCATAACAAGTGATTATACCAATTGGTATGAAACTTTTCACTATCGACCATTTATTGCTGATAGTATAATGAATATTGTTTATTCAGATACCATTGATGTGAAACAGTGGAGATGATTTGTGAGTGTAGTTATTGTATAGTAATTCAAAATGTTAAGTAGATAATATGCTTTTTACTTCTTTTAATTTTTTCATCTTTTTCCCCATAGTAATCTTACTTTACTACCTAACGCCTGTTAAGTATAGGTGGATGGTGCTACTGGGGGCAAGTTATTTTTTCTACATTAATATAAAGCCTGTTTATGCAATCTTATTATTAGCAATCACAGCTTCAACCTATATTTTTACCAGAATGATTGATTCAACTGGAGATGAAGATAGGAAGTTGTTGCTGATGCGGATTAATGTAGCTTTGATTTTAGTGCCACTATTCTTTTTTAAGTATTTTACAATAATAAATAATGAATTACTCGAATTGTTGGAATTGAATAACCTTAGGTGGCCTTTACCTGAGATAAAATTCATTCTCCCCATAGGTATTTCCTATTATACCTTTATGAGTATTGGTTATACTATCGATGTCTATAATGAAGACATAAAGGCTGATAAACATTTTGGTCGAGTGGCTTTATTTACTGCTTTCTTTCCTTTAATTCTTTCAGGTCCAATTGAACGTGCGGGCAATATGTTACCACAATTCAAAAACCTTAAACAAATAAATTTCAGTAATATCTCGGGTGGATTAAAAATGATGCTGTGGGGATATTTTATGAAATTAGTTGTAGCTGATAGAATTGGAATATATGTTGATGCTATCTATGGTGATATTCTTGGTCATAATGGAACTAGCTTATTAATTGCCACAGTACTTTATCCTTTCCAAGTATATGCTGATTTAGGTGGTTATTCGTTAATCGCTATAGGTGTTGCAAAGATCTTAGGAATAGATGTAATGCAAAATTTTAATAGACCATTTTTTGCAACAAGTATGGCTGAGTTTTGGCGTCGTTGGCACATGTCGTTAATAACTTGGTTAACTGATTATGTTTACACTCCATTATCTTTTGCTTTCAGAAAAATTGGAATGCTTGGTATAATAATAGCTTTAATGGTAACCTTTCTTTTAAGTGGGATATGGCATCACGCCGATATGACATCGATAATGTGGGGACTTACGCAAGGTACTTTTTTAAGTATAGAGGCGCTACTGCACAAAAGAAGGTTTAGGCTTGAAGAAAAGTATCAATTAACGAAAAGTTCACTGTACCTTTTTTCTTGTATGTTGGTCACATTTGTATTGTTTTCGGCTTCCCAAATATTCGGTAGAGCTGTAACAATTGAAGATTCTTGGGCAATTTTTGATAAGTTATTTACGAATATAGGTGTCCCATATCTTGATCTAACAACCTTGTTATATTCTTTTATTGGCATCTTTTTACTACTTATAAAAGATTTTAAGAATGAATTTATGCCTGTTGCGTTCAATTCTTATTGGAATCGAAAATTATACTTACGTTATGCCGCCTACTTAACGGTTCTATTTGGAATAATATTATTCGGTGTTTTTGAAGGAGGTAACTTTATTTATTTTCAATTTTAATATAATGAAGAAAAAGGATTTTGTTATAAAATTACTCGTGCTGGTTGTAGCATTTTTTATAATAGATTTTGGATTGTCGACAGTACTGTTGAGAGGTTTAAATAAGTATTATGGTTTGGAAAAACAAACTGAGGTATTATTTAATGGTTCTTCAATGTTTATGTCTGGTTTTGACAGAAATGTGGTTGAAAATAAAACAGGGTTAACCGTTAGTAATTATTCGCACGAAGGCGTTTCAATCAGAGAGCGATTGGAAATGATAAAACAAGTTTACCATAAACATCCTGAGGGATTTGAAACTGTAGTGTTTGAGTTGTCGCCTGTTATTTTTTCCGGTGTTGAAACATCGGCAAATGTCTATACGGCATTCTTTCCATTTATGGATGATGAATCAATAAATGTATACATTAAAGAATTTGCGACGACACGTGAATATTATATTCGTAAAATAGTTCGTACATCGAGATTTGATTCTCGATTAATTGTGAATATTATTAAAGGCTACCTGGGGAAGTTTCAAAATGTAAAAACAAGTCAGCTACATTCTCGCATTGACGAAGAACTTAAAGCGAGTGAAGGAGCAGTGAATATTTATATGAAAGAATCTAATATTGCGATTTTTAAAGAAGCGATTGACTTAATAATTTCTAAAAATTCCAAAGTTATACTTGTAAATATGCCTGTTTATAATGCTAAGTTGAGAACTTTTAATGTTAATGATTATAAAGAGTTTAACGACTTTTTAGAAACGTATAGTTTGTCTAATAGTCAGATTTCATATTTAAATATGAATGTGGATAGTATAATTTCAGAAAGAAAATATTTTTCTGACCCTTTACATATTAATAACTATGGACAAAAAGTGCTTAATAGTATTGTCAGTGAAGAATTAAACAAAATTACTTCAATCAATTAATTTGGGTTATTGTGGAAAGAGTTTTTGTGTTTGAGTGCAATTCAAATACAAACGTTCAGTCTAGAAGAACATTAAATAATTAGATTTAACTATTATGAGTGATACTTTGAAAAGAATATATTTGTCTAGCCCACACATGTCTGGGCATGAACAGAAATACATTAATGAAGCTTTTGAACAGAATTGGATTGCTCCATTAGGACCTAATGTTAATGAATTGGAAAATATCTTGGCAAAGTATTGCAATGTGAAACATGCATCTGCTTTGAGTTCTGGTACGGCTGCCCTGCACTTAGCTTTAATCATGTTAGGAGTTAACTCAGGAGATGAAGTACTTGTTTCCACTTTTACTTTTTCGGCATCTGTTAATCCAATTGTATATCAGGGTGCTGTGCCTGTCTTTATTGATAGTGAGAAGGAAACCTGGAATATGGATCCGGATTTACTTCGTAAAGCCTTAGTGGAACGAAAAAAGAATGGTACCATTGGTAAGGTTAAAGCTATTGTGGTTGTTCATTTATATGGTATGCCTGCCAAGATGGATGAAATTATGAGTGTTGCCAATGAGTATAAAATTCCAGTTATTGAAGATGCTGCCGAAGCGCTGGGAAGTACTTATAAAGGGCAAGCATTGGGTTCATTTGGAAGAATGGCAATCTTGTCATTTAATGGAAACAAAATTATTACAACATCGGGTGGAGGAGCCTTACTTTCAAATGATGAAACTTTGATTTCAAAGTCAAGATTCTTAGCAACCCAAGCCAGGGATAATGCACCACATTATCAACATAGCCAGATTGGTTATAATTATCGAATGAGCAATGTGCTGGCGGGGATTGGACGTGGTCAAATGGAAGTAATTGATGAAAGAGTTCAACAAAGAAGAGCCAATGGCGTTTTCTATAAAAAGGCTTTTGAAAATATCGAATGTTTGCAAGTTCTAGAAGAACCGAGTAGTGATTTTTTCTCTAACAGATGGTTAACAACTATGCTTATTAATGAAAACAAAACTAAGGTTACTTATTCCGATATTCAAGTAGCGCTTGAGAAATATAATATAGAATCCAGACCTTTGTGGAAGCCGATGCATATGCAACCAATATTCTCTTCTTATCCAAGTGTATTAAATGGAACATCTGAGCAATTGTTTAAAACTGGAATATGTCTTCCTTCTGGTTCTAACCTTTCAGAAACTGATAGAGAGAATATATGTAACGTTATAAAAAGCTGTTTTTAATATAGAAGTTGAAACCGGATGAATAAGGCAGAACGCATACAAAAAACTAAAATTCATAAGTTGTTTCGTCCCTTTTACGGAGGAATTGGACATGCGATAATGTTTCATCGTATTCAGAATGAAGAAGGTCATCTAATTACAAAAGGTTTACAAATAACTCAAAGTTTTCTCGAAGAAATAATTCAATACTTTATTTCTCAAAATATTGACATGGTTTCGCTTGATGAATTTTATGAGCGTTTAACCTCACGTAAAAAAACTAAACGATTTGTGACCTTTACCTTTGATGATGGTTATGTTGATAACCTAACGCATGCATTACCTGTTTTTGAAAAGTATAATGCACCATTTTCGGTATTTGTAACAACAGGTTATTCCGATAAAAAAGTCACACTTTGGTGGTATCTAGTGGAGCAATATATCCTTAAGAATGATACAATAGAGTTTGATTATGATGATAAAAAGTATTTATTTCATACAAGCAGTGAAGAGGAGAAAAGAATTGCATTTTCTAAGATAAAGGTATTGCTTTTAGAGAGTAAAAGTGAGAACGAGTATCGGAATAGGGTAAATGCGATTTTTGAAAATACTGATATTGACCTTTACGGTTTGAATGATGAATTAATTATGTCATGGGATCAAGTGAAGGAGTTAAGTGAGCATCCTCTTGCAACGATAGGAGCACATACGGTTAATCATTTAGCGTTAAGGCAACTTGATGAAAAAGAGGTGGTTGAGGAGATTAAGGGGTCGATTAAACGCTTGGAAGAGGTTATAGGAGATAGCGTTTCGTATTTTGCTTATCCTTATGGAACAAAAAATGAGGCTGGTGAAAAAGATTTTGTAATAGCCGAGCAGTGTGGTCTTAAAATGGCTTTTACAACTGAGAAGGATAATATCTTTAAAAAACAAGTCAACGAATTACATTCAATTCCTCGTTTGGGAATTAATAGTACTATGACTACTGCGCATATTGATATGTTTGTAAATGGTATGACGCCTTTTATAAGTAAATTTGTTGAAGTATAAATAGTGATGGTGGTATTTATCACTTACTATATAGTTTAAATTTTGAAATTAAATAATATTACGATATGAACTCCCCACAAGAATACATACTACTATTTATAAATGCCATTCGTTGTATTCCACATTTGATTTTGTTTTTGTTACATCCAAATAAAGAAGTAATAAAAGCTGATATTATTCGCGGTTTAGATAATATGGATAAAAAGTACGGAATTTATTTTGGGTTACTTTATATGTTATCATTCTGTAAAGAGTTTAGAAATCTTTTTTATTACAGAACTCGTCCGTTTTCTTTTTTCTTTAATTTCATTTGTCGCCAACAATCAACCCTTTATATACAATCCCAAAATATCGGTGAGGGATTGGTCATTATTCATGGTTTTGCAAGTGCAATTGGTGCTGAATCAATTGGGAAAAACTGTACCATTTTTCAACAAGTAACAATTGGTGGTACCGATAAAGGTGCTCCAACCTTGAAGGATAATGTAAAAGTTTTTGCGGGAGCTGTTATTATTGGAAAAATAACGATTGGTAACAATGTTATTATTGGTGCTAATGCAACAGTATATAATAATGTACCCGACAATAGTACGGTATTGCCAGGTACGTCCAAAGTGTTTAAATGGAAGTAAATTAAGTATATCATCTGTCATATAATTTAGACGTAGGTTAATTGTTGTAAAATGTTATTTAACTCACTTGATTTTGCCGTATTTCTTCCGCTTGTTTTTATACTCTATTGGTTTATATGCAATAGAAACCTTCGACTGCAGAATTTATTAATAGTAGCTGCCAGTTATGTTTTTTATGGCTGGTGGGATTATCGCTTTTTGTTATTGATCGTTATTAGTACAGTCGTTGATTACTTAATTGGGCATAGACTAAGAACCGAAGAGCGGAAAGATATTCGGAAAGTTCTGTTATGGACTAGCATCTGTGTTAACCTTGGTTTTTTAGGCTTCTTTAAATATTATAATTTTTTTATAGATAACTTTACTTCTGCATTTAGTTTCTTTGGCAGAGACATTCAGATTAGTTCATTACACATTATCTTACCTGTTGGAATTAGTTTTTATACGTTTCAAACCCTAAGCTATACCTTTGATGTTTATAAGTATAAACTTGAACCAACAAAGGATTTTATTGCTTTTTCGGCTTATGTGAGTTTCTTTCCACAATTAGTTGCTGGTCCTATTGAAAGGGCCATTAACTTACTACCACAGTTTTATAAAAAACGTAGTTTTGAGTATTCAAAGGCAGTTGATGGATTAAGGCAGATTCTGTGGGGATTTTTTAAAAAACTGGTTATCGCTGATAATTGTGCAGAATTCGCTAATATTATTTTTAACAATAGTGAACTCTACTCTGGGAGCACACTATTTCTTGGAGCCATCTTTTTTACCTTTCAAATTTACGGTGATTTTTCTGGTTATTCGGATATTGCTATTGGTACCTCGCGCTTGTTTGGTTTTAATTTAATGCAGAATTTTGCTTTTCCATATTTCTCACGGGATATTGCCGAATTTTGGAGGCGTTGGCATATTTCATTGTCGACCTGGTTTCGTGATTATTTATACATACCATTAGGCGGGAGCAAAGGTGGAACATGGATGAAAATTAGAAATACATTCATCATCTTTTTGGTGAGTGGATTTTGGCATGGTGCAAACTGGACCTTCATTATTTGGGGAGCTTTAAACGCTATCTATTTTCTTCCATTGATGCTGACTAAGAATAATCGCAAGAACATTGAAATAGTTGCTAATAAATCCTTTCTACCGGGATTAAGAGAGTCTGGCGCCATTATTATCACATTTTTATTGACTGTATTTGCATGGATCTTCTTTAGAGCAGAAAATGTAGGTCAGGCATTTGATATTATTATTAAAGTATTATCGCCTTCTTTATTTATGAAGCCATTTTTTCCAAATTTAAGTGGGGCACTAACAACTTTAATTCTTATTGCAATTTTTGTGATTATTGAGTGGAATGGAAGAAGGGGTAAGTATGCCATTGAGAACTTAGGTCATAATTATAAGCGCCCTATTCGATGGGCTTTTTATTCGTGTATCATTTTCATGATTGGTTTATTTATGCAAACCAGCGAAAGTCCATTTATTTATTTTCAGTTTTAAAGTATAAATTGTGAAAAGATTTTTTTTAACTCTCTTATCATTTGCTCTTTTTTCGATAGTGTGCTATTTAAGTTTACTTGTTATTTGGGCTCAGTTTGAACCTGAGAAACTAAAGACAAATTTTAATTATCGAATTGGTTCTTTCGGGCACACATATACAAGGTTGAAAGAGGTTAAAACTGTTAGTGATGTTGATATATTGTTTTTAGGTTCTTCTCATGCATATAGGGGGTTTGATACAAGAAATTTTGAAGCGAATGGGTATAAAACTTTTAACTTAGGAACGAGTGCCCAAACACCAATGCAAACAAAAATTCTTTTAAATAAGTATTTAGATCAATTAGGCCCAAAATTGGTAATTCTAGAGGTATATCCTGAAATAATGACCATTGATGGCATGGAGTCCTTTCTTGACATTATATCGAATGATGAGGTTAATTTTGAAATTCTTAAACTTTCGTTAAAGGTAAATCATACGAAAGTGTACAATACTCTTTTTTATAGTGTTATATCTGATTTTTTTGGTATTCATGACAACCACATTGAACCAAAGGTAAAAGGAATTGATATATATATTAATGGGGGATATGTTGAAACTAAATTGAATAAGCAATTTGTTGGGGATTCGATAGGTAGTAAGGAGCTTATTTTTTTGGATGAACAACTAGAGGCTTTCGAGGATATAATACAACTAATTAATAATAATGGCTCGGAATTACTGCTAGTGTTTGCTCCTGTTAGTTCTGTTTTGTACGATAGTTATGTGAATGTTGACATTTTTAATGACTTGATGACTAGCCATGGTAACTATTATAATTTTAACAAGAATATAAACATTGAGGATAGTATTCATTTTTTTGATGATAATCATTTAAATCAAAAAGGGGTAAATATTTTTAATGAAGAGTTGATTAAGCTAATTAATCAAACTAACTTGCTTAATAAAATCATTTCAGATATTTAACTATTTAATAATAGTTTGTTTATAATTTAACCCAAATAACCATTAAATTAAGAATGATGAAAAAACTCATACTAACTCTGATTTTAGGACAGTTTTATCTTTTCAGTACAGCTCAAATAATTGTTGCTGATCATACTGTAGTTGATCAATATGATAAAATACCTCAGGAATGGATAGATAAGGTGGAAAAAATATGGGTGGCTATGGTTGGTGCAAGTCATGGCTCTAACTATGTGAATGGAGGTCAGTTGCTCGAGGATTTAAATAGTAAGTTCCAATTTAATAAACAAACATACGGTACCCCTAGTAAAAGCTTAACCAATGGTCTTAGATTTAATGCAGCTCATTGGGGTACGCGTGAATCTACTACAGGTTGGTCATGGTATGATGTTGCTGATGACTTTTGGACAAATGATGCTGCCATTTCGCAAGTAAAAACAAGTTTGAGTTATAGTAATCAAGGTGGTTGGACTTTGTTTGGGTTTATGTATGGATGGTCTTATGAAGTTAGTCAGAAAGAGCCAACTGGTCAATATGATCCTGTTTATCATGTGCGTTGGGCAGGAAAAACGGAAGCAGGTATCGATGGTTCTGAAAACTGGGGACTTGATGCTGGTGATGTATCTCTAACAGGAAATCGGGTTACTATGCAAAACTATATTGATGCGATGCATGAATTTGAAGATTATATTGCTGATAATAACCTTGGCACTAAAATGATATGGACTACTGGCCCTGTTGATACGGATGCTGGTAATTTGGCAATTGATGAAGTCGGTTATCAAGCTTATTTAAAGTGGGAGCATATTCGTAATTATGTGGGAGGGTTGAGTGGAACTCACTATCTATTGGATTATGCGGACATTTTAACATATAATGATGCTGGTGTTCAAAGTACAACTACCTGGAGAGATAATAATGGTACATTGCAGACATTTCCGATTATTAGCCCTGAGAATGAGCAAGTTCCTATTGAGGCGCATATTGGTGATGCAGGAAAGCTGAAACTTGCCAAAGCAAGTTGGTGGCTGTTTGCACGTATGTTAGGATGGGATGGAACGCCAACAGCGATTAACGATCTTAACTTGGACAAAGATTTTACGCTTGTTTTAAATGGAGATGATTTAAGTCTAAAGTTTGAAGATAATTATATTGGAAGTACTGTGAGTTTGTATGATACTTCTGGACGAGTGTTGGATAAAAAAAAAGTATTGAGTAATTCGTGCCGGTTTAATATTGGTCAATTATCTAAAGGGGTATACTTACTTGTTTTATCAGACGGCAAAAGTGGTAGCACTAAGTTTGTTAAGTTCAAATAATCTATTTATATATAAAACCCCGATTAGAATCTTTCTAATCAGGGTTTATTTTTTAGTTTAACGACTCACCGGTGAGCTTAGTATTATTACCGTTGTTTTCTATGATGTCGATAGTTCTATTAAAGAATAATTTGGATGTTTTTATTGAAAAATTACCTCCGGGGTGAGAGTTATGAGGCGTCAAGGCGTAATCGTCTTTAAAATATAATCCACCCTCTGTTTGAAGTGCATAAAGGTCCCAAAGGAAAATATTATCATCAGCTTCTGACCATTCATTAATTATCCAATTATGGAATTGTTTAGCTCTTAATGCCTCTTCTTCCGATAAATAGTACTTAACTTGAACTGCACCCGTAAAAAGTACGAATTTCGTGTCAGGGAATTGATGCATTTTTTCTTTAAGTGCGTTATATTGAAGTTTGTAGTTAGCAAGCGTTTTCTCCGGAGAATTAATATCGGCAGAATCAAGATCAGCTTTAATGTTACTTGCTGGATAACAATGTTTAAAAATAATTACTTGATATTCTTTAGCCAAAATTTCTAAAGTTGGTTCTTCCATGAATGGTTCAGAACCTGCATTTTTCACCCAAATATTATAATAGTCGTAAGGATAATTATTCCATCCATATGGTGCGCGTTTAGGAAAAGCTTGTTCAGTAATTTTATAATTCGTATTGTTTTCAGAGTTATAATTATTCATGAAAATTGGCAACTGAGGATCCTTTGTCAGTTTTTGAGCCAATTTTTTACTTACTCTGGTAATTGCTTTAATAAAGAATGTGCGTTTTGTTCCGTTCCATATATTATTGCCAGTACTATGATGGAGAAAGATAATATTCATATCTGAGTTTTTTTTACTATTATTTGTTTTATCAACCTCATTGCAAGAGTAAAATGTTATTGATGGTATTAATATAATCAGAAAAGAAATTAAATATTTCATGTGCATAGCATTAATTGAAACCATGGGTTTTGAGATAAACAAAGTTATAATATTAATGTTTATTTCATTCGAATGATACAATTTATTCCACATCGGATTGAACGACTGCATATATTTCCTTTATATAAACAAAAGGCTATCTGAAAATTTCAGATAGCCTTTTGTTCTATTTTCATCTCTGCTTATTGATAAAAAGACTGCTTTGTTACATTTAGAATAATAACAGCACTTTGGTCGCTTACTTCTACCGTGTAATTACCAGCAGGAAGGCTAGACAGGTTTAGCACTGCCTTGTTTTTACCCTTACTTGTTTGATAGGTGTCTATTAAACCAACTTTACCTATTTCATCTTTTACCGTAAAAATAATTGACTTGACTTCAGGATACATAAATTCGATAGCAAACAAATCAACTGTTGGATTTGGTAATCCAGATAAAATCTCGAATTTAATTACTTCTTCTTTCATAAGAACTTCAACATAGCAATCTACAGAATTTGTACCGTCGTACAATGAAACTCTATAATCTCCTTTGTCTAAGCCTATTAAACTGAGGCTCGATTCATTATTTCCTTTTACAGCAGCTTCGGTTTTATTTCTTACTCTAGAACCGGTAGAGCTAAAGACTTCAATCTCAACATTACCATCTTCAGGTACAAAGTAGGTTACATTGAATATGTCATAAGTGGTTTCTGTTGAACTAATAATTTCAATTTGCTCAACTGGTGGAGGATTATCATCCTCTAATGTTACAGAACAAGAAACCTTTGTTATTCCATCATCTAAGGTTATAGTATATTGTCCTAACGTTTCATTAGTTAAATCAACGGTAGTTTGATTATTTTCACCTTCTGTAGCATCGTGATCAAACGATACCACCTGCGTACCATCTGAGAAATTAGCACTTACAGCTACTTTTTGAGTGTTTGGCGAAAAGTAAGTTATTGTTACCAAACCTGTTGTTGGATTAGGGGTATATTCATTAATTTCTAACTGTCTCGGTTTGCTAATAGTTATAGTTTTAGAAACTGAAGCCTTGATGTTTTCATTATCCGTAATGGTTAATTTCACTATGTAAGAACCTTCTTCTGTATAACTATGCGAAGAATTTACTCCTGTTCCTTCTTGTTCATCTCCGTAATCCCAAGTGTAACTTACAATATTACCATCATCACTTGAAGCTGAAGCATCAAAGCTTATTAATTCATCTATCTCAGCGTTAGTTGGATTAGCCGTAAATTTTGCTGTGGGTGCTCCTCCATCATATTCAAATACGCCAATGTCCGGAGCATTTCCGTTATATTCATTTCCATAGTCTGTTCCAGCGTCAATTAAATCTGAACCTGCAACAAGTTTAAAGAAATTAACATCAGGAAGTGAGCCATCAGCTTTTCGGGGAGACGATAATTCGTTGATATCTACACTAACAAAGTCATCATCAGTTACGGTACATACATCATTAGGTATTTTGTAGGGAACACTTCCTTTTGCAAAATCCCAGTTACACGTATAAATTGGATATCCCCATTCGAATATTCCCATTTGTCTACTTGTGTTTTCGTAAGTGATACAATTGTAAAACTCAGTATCGTGCCATGGTTTACTTTTGTTACCAAAACTAAATATACCTTCTTCGTTCTTGTAGAATAAGGTATTGTAAACCCTTGCATTATTACGATAATATGGCGTGTAATCTAATGCGTGTATAGCAAAGCGCAGATTACCTGCCGAAATACAGTTGTACATCTCCCAATTGGAGAATTCGATAGTGTCTCGTACACCTCCGAGTTTAAATCCGTTACCATCATCAACCGGAGCTCCATTAATACCATCAAAATTCACTCCATTATGAAAGGACCAACAATTCTTAACTATTTTTTTTCCAGGACCACTTGCGTCGAGACCATCATCTGAACAATTCCAGAAACGGCAGCCTTCGTATAATAAAAGTCCACCAACTTCACAATCACTTTTAACTCCGTCACTCATATTAAATGGGTGACTCATTAGTGTATCTGCTAAATTATAGAAATCACAATTTATCCAACGAGTGGTATCAGATTCTATTCCTAAATAACCAACTATACTACTACATCCCATTCCACGTCCGCCTAAATCATGTATCTTTAAATTTTCAAAGGTGCGATAACTTGCGGTAGCACTTGTAATACCTTGAATTTGAACACCAGATCTACCGTGAGACCAAATGTTTTTTATTTCAAGACCACGTAACGTAATGTGGTGAACTGAATGCATTGATATACCAACTAAGTAGTTGCCATCAGGTTTTATATGTCTACAATCTAAAATTGGATATTCTCCAGGATAATTTAAGTATTTAATAGGCTTTCCTTCTTCACCAGAGTATCCTCTTGGTTTGCTCGGGTGATATTCTCCTAGAGGGTCGATCAGGCAAATAGCTGCCTGAAATTCAACTTCTTTAGGATACCATGTGCCGCCCCTGAAATATACAACATCACCTGGTTTTGCTGTTAGAAATGCTTGTTGCCATGTGGCAAATGGATGAGCATAACTACCATCATTACTATCACTAGCTTCACCCATGTCTGAGTATGAATGACCTTTTGGCGCCACATAATAATCTCCCCCTATATCCTGCGCATTTGCTGATATTACGGTTGACAGGATTAATATTGTTAATATAATTCTTCTCATCTCTCTATGATTTGCTAAATGGTAATTATAATTAAGTCTAAGCTCTTATTAAGAATTAAAATTTACTATTTCTTAATAAACTTCGTGGTTGCTTGTCCTGATTCTAAGGTAACAATTGCGATATAAACGCCAGCTTGAAGGGTGCTAACATTGATGGCTTGATATATGTTAGGAAGTTGCTGTTGGAGTACTAAGGCTCCATCCATGCTATAAATTTCAAGTTGTTTAGCATCACCTGTAAAAGTGAGGTTGATCTCTTTGTCAGCTGGGTTTGGATAAATGATTAAATCCTGGTTTGGTGTAGTTTCTTCTTCCTCTATATCATTAACTTTTTTGTAGTGATAAACAGTTTTAGAATGACTTTCCCATGTGTTAAGTGATGAATTTGGGTAAAATGTTATTTCTTCTGTTTTAATTCCATCAACATTATAAACTATGTTGTCAATTCTATGAGGAAGCCATTCTTCATTAGTATTATCCCAATAATCTCTTTTTATTTCAAAAACATTACCACTATTGTCGCTGGTTTCTGTCACCCTCATGGTTTTCATCCATGCATTGGATTCTTCATTCCAACTTTCACTTACTTTAATGGTAATATTATTTTGAGAATTATCTATTGTGTTTCGATTTATAATTTTCCACTCATTATTAGTGTTATCCCAATCAATGATTTGCTCACTTAACAATCCCTCAGAATTATATTCAAGTATACATTCGTATTCGTCAAGTAATTCTCCCGATTCTTTATTATACGATTTATTATTGACTTGTAATAAATTGCCTTCACCATCATATTGGCAACTATAATTCCAGTAGTCTTTAAGTTGAGAAGTAGATTCGTCTAATTTTCTTGTTTGGTAAGAAGCAAGTTTTCCTTCAGAATTGTAGTTTTGATCTTGTTGCCATATTTCCTCCCAATTATTTGCAGACCATTCTGAATAGGCAATTTTTAATTCGTTCTTGTTTTCATCTTGAATAAAGTGTTTTTTCCAAACCTTATTCCACATATTATTATTCCAATTTTGAATTTCTTTAGTCCAAGATTTGGATTCGTCAGTATAAGTATAAAAAATTTGACTTCTATTAGACCATGTATTGCTTTGGAAAGCTTGTGTGTGTGATTCTTTTATTTTACGATTATCATTATAAATAAATGATGTTTTACTATCAACTAACCATTCTCCATTGTTTTCTGAAAATGTGAAAGTTGAGTCCAATTGATAATACACCTCTTCAGAGAGTTGAATTACCTGAACGTCATTCATTGTTCCAGATTGAGTATCAAGTTGTGCGCTAACACTCACTATACATGCCACATAGGCCGCCACTAAAGTTACTATACTTTTCATTTCAACAATAATTGAGGTGTTTAGCACATAGTACGGCATAAATTAAAAATGGTTATCAATCATCAAATAAAATTGTGAATTAAAGTAATAAATAGTGGCATTAAAATATAAATAAATAGTGTTCGTCAAATCAATTTAAGCTCCTAATAAAGTTAAAGTCTTAGAATGTATTTAGCCCTTAACTTCAATAAAATTAGTCTGTCTATGATGATTGTAAAACAAAAGGAGTTTATCACAGTTTGTGCAATAAATGAAAACTATAATGAAATTATTAGCTTGAAAAATAAATTTATTTTTTTAAACACGCTAAATAAAATACATTAATAACACACTTTTCTTTACGGTTTGTGAAAATAGTAAATACTTTTTTATAAGGGTACCCATTTGTTTATAAAAAACCAAAGATTGTTGATAAAAAAATAATCAAGAGATGTTATGTCTGTTTGAATAATGGGCTGAAGGTGATAGAATTGTTAAATTTCCTAGTGTCAGAGGGGAATTGGTGTGATAGTAGTGTGGTAGAGTAATTTAATTTATTAATTGGTGAATATCTGTTAATTCAACCCTTGTCAGGGTTGTTTTAATATGTTTGGAAGTATCCCCGAGTTGCAACTCGGACTTATTAACATTAAATCCCGTTGGGATTTTACAGAGTAATGGAATAGTTTGGAAATCAGCAATGCCAAATTATCATAGATGTCAATTTCTGGAATACCAGCTAAATGCAATTCGAAGCCCTGACGCAGACCAAACCATGATTTTTATAATAATTAGATTGTCACTGTTGTAAAGTAATATGACGCTTGTGAGTGTTTTGTAAATAAATCTAATATCTCTAAATCTAAAATCTAACGATCTATATTTAACTAGCACTGCTTTCGAATTGTTTATCTAGCTCAGCGAATTCGCTATTCTGAGACTTGTATTCAGGAACTAAAGCTTTCATTCTAGTAACAAGAAGTTTTGGGTTTTCAATTTGAAGTGCAAGCATCATTTCTTCAATCTGTTTATTTACTTTTTTATGATCATGCTTCCTCACTTTTCCGATCATTATCTTTTTGTGGTGAGTAGGCAAGGTGTTTTCCTTAGAAGCTAGAAGCTCTTCATATAATTTCTCACCTGGTCGTAACCCTGTATATTTTATTTTTATATCCTCATCAACCTTTAATCCAGATAGTCGTATCATTTCAGTAGCCAAGTTTACAATCTTAACAGGTTCTCCCATATCAAATAGGAAAATCTCTCCACCTTCACCCATGAAACCTGCTTCTAAAACTAATTGACATGCTTCAGGTATTGTCATAAAATAGCGTGTGATATCTTTATGAGTGACTGTTAAAGGTCCTCCTTGTTCTATTTGTTTTTTAAATAGTGGCACCACTGAACCATTAGAACCAAGAACATTACCAAAGCGTGTTGTTATGAAAGCTGTATTAATGTCCTGCCTTTGTGATAGAGCTTGAATATAGATTTCGCATATTCTTTTCGAGGTTCCCATGACATTTGTTGGGTTTACCGCCTTATCAGTAGATATCATTACAAATTTCTCAACCTTGTGTCTTACAGCTAAATCTGCTAACACTTTAGCCCCTCCAATATTAACTCTAATCGCTTCATAAGGGTATGCTTCCATTAGTGGAACATGCTTGTAAGCAGCAGCATTAAACACTATTTCTGGTTTATATTCTTCAAAAATATCATTTAAACGTTTTTTATTGGTAACATCAGCCAAAACCACTTCGAATGGCGCATCACTGTGACTGAGTAGCAGTTCTTGTTGTAAATCATATAATGCAGACTCCGCAATGTCAACCATAATAATTTTCTGAATTGAAAAACGCAACAATTGCCTTACTATTTCAGATCCAATAGAACCCGCTGCACCAGTTACTAAAATAACCTTACCATCGAGTCCCATCATAATACGACCAAGATTTAATTGTATTTCATCTCGACCGAGAATATCTTCAATTCTGATGTCCCTAATTTGTTTCTCATTTGAAATACCATTTACCCAATTACCAACAGAAGGCATCACTTTTAGTTTCCAACCTTTATCGAGACAATCTTTCGTTATTTCATGCTTTTTCTGGACACTAATTTTTTTAATAGCTAATATAACGCTATGAACTTGTTTATCTTCGTTTATTTCCAGTGCTTTTTTCCACGACATAACTGGACAAGAATGAAGCATAATGTTCCATTTTGAAGCTTTATCATCAATAAAGCCAACAACATTATAGTGGTTGTCTTTATCATTTTTAATGGCTTCCATTGTAATCTGTCCCATATCACCTGCACCATATATTAGCACATTATGCGACGTTTGTTTCTTAGTTAAGAATATGTACATTTCTTTTACAATCATTCTAAAGCCAATCGTCAGTATTATGGATAGAAAGAAATGAAGCATCAAAACTAGCCTAGATACTCGTATCCAAGCTAAATCGTATTTTATAATTATTTGGTTGGCAGCTAGTAGGAATATGAAAGCTCCAAGGCAAGTTATTGCCATAAGCTTAAATTCACTATAATTACTATGTCTGATAACTCCTTTAAAAGATCCAGAAATAAGAAATGCAATTAGAAATACAAAAACAACCCATAGACTACTTAGAATAATATTAGAAGCAGAATAGGATGAAAGTAATACGTTCAATCTTACGATATAAGCTAGGATGTATGCATTTATTACAATAACTAGATCAATCAATAGTATTAACCAAGGTGAGACTATTCGTCCGTTAAAAATATTTAATAATAATGATTTCATGCTCAATAATTGTTTCTTCATTACTCTACAGCTTTCAAGACGGTTGATTTTAAACCGTTTCACCTAACAACTTCGAATAAAGAACTTTTATTAGTAAATAGTATTCTTCTTGTAAAAAATTAAAGAACTCTAGTTTATATAAGCAATATCATTTATCCTTTTTATGATTTCTACTGCTCTTAACTTAGGTGCAATATATGACATGATCGTATAAATAAAGAGTAACTTGAATACTATTTACCTTAGATTATGACGAATGTTCAGTTTGTTTGGTTAAAAGGTAAAAAAACACATATAAAGTTATGGAAAGCTTATGTGAAATTTATTAAGAGTGTGTAAGAAGGGCTGTAACATATTGATTAAACGTATTTAGTGAATGATCTAGAGCTGTTGAACCGATGTTTTTGTATGGTTTATGTTTCTAATTTTGAAATACTACATTGAGTTTTGGTCCTCTTGGTGTGTATTATGTACATTATAATTCCCCCATATGATTGGACAACTTTTTCACAAACTTAGTTTTTTTGTTTAAACATCATAAGCTTATTTCATAGTCAATCTAAAGGTTCAGTCAAGGGAGGCAGAGGAACGAGGCCGTTTATATACCCTTGACGGGTTCTTTGGTTGATTATACTTTTGCTTTTGATGCTTAAATTAAGCCGCACAATACACCTCTTTAGGTCTTTTGTGATTGATTGAACTATGCCTTCGCACCTCGTTATAATAGATAAAATACCGTTTAATACCTCTATAAACATCAAGTCCATTCTCATATGCATTGAGATAAATATCCTCATATTTCAAACTTCTCCATAAGCGCTCAATAAAGATATTATCAGTCGCTCGTCCCTTCCCATCCATGCTTATGGTTATATCATTTTCATGTAAATAATTTGTGAATACCTCACTAGTAAACTGACTACCTTGATCTGTATTAATTATTTCAGGTAAACCATGCTCAGCTATTGCTTTTTTGACTGTCTCCATACACCATTCTGACTCCATCGTGTTTGATAATGACCAACCTACGACATATCTACTGTACAAGTCTATAATGGCTATTAGATACATATATCCGTTTTTTATCGGAATGTAAGTAATATCCAGTGCCCAAACCTGGTTGGTACGATTAACTTCTAGGTTGCGTAGTAGATATGGGTATTTTTTGTGCTTCTTATTGCCTTTGGATGTATGAGGTCCGGGAACAATGGCACATATATCCATGAGCTTATAAAGGCGTTCTATTCGTTTTGTATTAATCGAGTAATTCATATCACGGCGAAGCCATTGTGTCATGGTAGGTACTCCCATGAATGGATACTTCATGTGTTGTTTATCAATTACTTCCATTAATTCTTTATTAAGAGTAGATTCTCTTTTGGGCTTATGGTAATAGCCTGACCTAGATAAGGACAGTAGATTACATTGTTTTTTGATACTTAGCTTTTTACTGGCCTTGTTGACTAATGCATGACGTTGGTGCAGCCCAATATTTAGGACAAGGCTTTCTTTAAAAAATCAATCTCGACTTTTTGCTGACCAATAACTTCAAATAACTTTTGCTTTTCTTTATCCTCATTGACAGAGGATACTTTAGAATCTGATGTAAAGGCATTAGTTGCATTACTTAGAAACTCTTTTTTCCAATTTGTTATTTGATTGGGATGAAGCTCGTATTTCTTCGCTAATTCAGCTACACTCTCTCGTTCTTTAACCGCTTCAATAGCTACCTTAGCCTTAAATTCTGATGTGAATTTTCTTCGTGTTCTCATGACTACAATTTTAATAATTTCAAATTAAACTTGCTGTCCAATATTTTGGGAGAACTATAGTTTTTTGACTAACAAAGGATTTAGACTGATTAAATTAAATCCTTAGCAACTATATTTGTTCAAACTTTGTTGAGGCCACTTCATTTGATTGGTTTATTTCGAAGTCGTATAAAAAATATATGAAAGAAAATTACAATATAATGAAACAGTTAATATTATTTTTTGTCATTCTAACATCTTTAAGTTCATGTGTCTCGTTAAAGAAATCTATTTACCTTCAAGGTGATTTGGCTAAAGATTTAGAAGAGATAGAAAATACTTATAATCCTGAAAAGTCTTCTTATTTAATTAAGCCAAATGATAATTTATTTATTAGAGTTACCAGTCTTGATTCGAGAACTTCAGCATTCTTAAACAATGATATGGGTAATAGTAGCTCAAATATTGATAACGCTATGGCTGCAAGTCTTGTTGGTTATCGTGTTGATTTAGATGGTTCAATCAATTATCCTTTTGTAGGTAAAATTTATGTTGCAAATTTAACTTTAGATCAAATTCGCGATAAAATTCAACTAGCGGTAAGTAAGTTTATTGAAGAAAGTAGCGTAAATGTAAAGTTATTAAATGATAATATTACAATTATTGGAGAGGTTGTAAATCCTGGGCGATTTCTACTGTATGCTGAAGAAGTTAATATTTTAGAAGCTATAAGTATGGCAGGTGATATGACTGATTTCTCAAACAGAAAAAAAGTTCGTTTGATTCGTCAAGATGGTGATACTAAACAAATGGTAGTAATAAATACTTTGGATGAAAATATAATGTTTTCACCTTATTATTACCTGAAACCTGGTGATATTGTATACGTGGAACCTCGTAGATTAAAATCTTGGGATTTAAGTGCTATTCCAATTGGCTTAGCCTTAACGTTCATTAATACCACCCTTTTGTTATATACGTTTTATTTAACTCAGTTTGATACCAATAATTAATTACTAAGTAAAATGTCGGATAAATTAGATATACAAAGTACAGGCAAGTTTGATTTAGTAAAAACACTATTAAGAGCATCGAGTTATTGGTATTGGATCCCAATATGTTTAAGTATATGTATAGCACTTGGTATATATATGTATCGCACCAGTACTCCTATTTATAAAATAAAAACTCAATTACTAATATCTGGTGGAGGTAATAACTCTGCAACTATTGGTGGTCGTGATGAGCAAGATGTGTTGTCAGGTGTTAGTTTGGGGGGGCAAAATCAATTGGAAAATCAACTAATAATATTAACATCATCTAACCAAGTTGAGAAAACAATAAATCAGCTTGATTTTTCCGTTTCATATTATATGTCTGGTTTGCTTTTAACCTCTGAAATTTATAAGAGGTCTCCAATTAAAGTTCTAGTTGATACGACATCGACTCGTTTAAGTAGGCACCTTTTTCACATAGATTTCATAAACGATAAAGAGTTTTATTTAACCATTGAAGGGGACAAAGAATATAAAAGAAAAGTTAAGTTTTTTGAAAAAATTGAAGAACCACGTTTTGCTTTTAGTGTCCATCCGGTTGAAGCGATGGTTAAGGATGGCTTGTATGTAAATAATAGGTATTCATTTAAATTTAATTCAAAGGCACGAATTGTTCGACACTATAAATCAAAACTGAAAATTCAACCTGTAGGTCGATCTTCAATTTACGAAATCTCCATTACTGAGAATAATGTTCAAAAAGGAATTGATTTTCTTAATAAACTGGCTCAAAATTCGGTTAATTATACACTTGAGAAAAAGAATGTAATCGCTAATAATAAAATTACTTTTATAGATAACCAATTAGTTGGAGTAACTGATTCATTGGATAGAGCTAAGGAAGTTCTGGAGAACTTTAGATCCAGAAACGAGGTTATGAATGTGAGTATGAAGGGCCAAATGATTATTGAGCAATCTCAAGAATTAGAGGCACAAAGGCATCTGTTAACCAATCAGTTGGATTATTACAATTATTTACTGGATTATCTTCAGACAAATAGTGATGTTAACCAACAGATAACAGCTCCCTCTTCTCAAAATGTTAATGATCCTACACTTTCAACTCAAATAGCAGAATTATCTAATTTAAACGCTGAAAAGGCCAGTTTACAATTTAATTCACGAGTAGATAACCCCAATATCAAGAGCATAGATAGGCGCATTGAGACCATAAAAAATTCGATCATTGAAATTACAAGGAGTCTTATTAGTACTACAAATATATCTCTGAATGATTTGAATGATCGTATAATGAGTTTGAGTAATGAAATTAGACGACTCCCCCGAACTGAACAGAAATTATTAGATATACAGCGTAATTTTGAAATGAGTGAGCAGTTGTATACATACTTAATGCAAAAACGTTCAGATGCACAACTAGCTAAGGCTTCTAATTTGCCAGATAATGAGGTTATTGAATCGGCAATATATGTTGGAAGGATGTCTCCAAACTCCTCAAGAATTGGCTTTCTGGTTTTGTTTTTAGGTGTTTTTATTCCAACAGGTATTATTTTTTTAATAATTTTCTTTAACGATAAAATCCAAGATAAGGATGACTTAGAAGGTCTAGGATTGCATATAATAGGTTCTATTCCACAGCAAAGTAAGAAAGTGAAAGGAATTGAAACTATGATTCATCCGCGCTCAGCTATTGCAGAGGCATATAGGAGTATCAGAACATCGATGGAGTTTTATAAAACAAAGGGCTCAAGTTGTTATACTATTATGATGACCTCGACAATTCCTGGTGAAGGAAAATCATTTTGCTCTGCCAACCTTGCAATATCATATGCTCAATTAGGCAAGAAGACAATACTGCTTGGGTTTGATTTAAGAAAACCTACTTTACACAAGATATTTGATTTAAAGGCTAATAGCCATGGTTTAAGTAGGTATTTGGTTAATGATCATGATCTTGACAAACGTAATCACCTAATAGAACAAACGAATGTTCAAAACTTAGATGTTATCTTAACTGGTGAAGTTCCACCGAATCCGGTTGAATTAATTGCCGGTGAAGCAACCGATGTTTTATTTACAGAGTTAAAGCAATTGTATGATATTATTATAATTGATACACCACCACTTGGATTGGTGTCTGATGCAGTGCTTCTGACGAAATATTCGGATGTGAACATTCTAACAACTCGTCATAACTATACTCCTAGAAGTGCATTCTTAAATGTATTACATAGTGAGAATGTTCAGAAGATGAAAAATTTAAATGTTTGTTTGAATGGATTGCCGTTGACAAAGAAAGGATATTCTTATGGTCATCAATACGGTTTAAAAAGTGATTATTACGTAAATTGATTATTGTTCGCGGGTAATGAAAATAAAAATGGTTGAATGTTAAGGCATTCAACCATTTATTTTATTGGCCCTTTTGTCAGTATCAATGAGTTCAATGTTTAAATTATTAGCAGATAGCAGAAATGCTATGTTTTCATTCTCGAATGCTTCACCTGGTTGAGGTTTAGAAATTAATAAGCAATTGTTATCAGTTAAAAAATCTACGGCATTATCGAGTTTATCTGATTTAAAACAAAGGTGATGTAGGCCTCCACCGCGCATGGCAAATTTATATATAGGAGATGTTTCACATGAAGGTTCAACTAATTTAATATCTATGGATCCTTCTTTCTTCATAAAAACGACATTGACTTTTTGTCTGGTATTATTAACAAGTTTGGTTGCCTGTTTATAACCAAAAGTTTTTGTCCATTGATTAATACTGTTTTCTATCGATTTTGTTATTACTCCGATGTGGTCAATATTCATTGTATAAGTTTGTGTAGGTAATTATTAATTCTTCTTAAATATAAAGTTTTAAAAAATATAACCTGACTTTTAGATTTGATTTGTGTTTATTAAGACAATGAGGGTATTTCAATTTAAATGAACAAACTTTATCAATTCAATTTTTAAAAATCGTTGTTTCAAAAAAAAGTTTGCCAAGGTTGTAAGTATAATTCTTCTACTACGTCTAAGCTATAGAATGTTAACAGGTGTATTTATTGATATTAAATTAGTCATAAAAAAGGGCATGGTTATGTATAAAAAACGTTAGTCGAACAAACTATTGAATCTCATTAAGTCAATAGTTAGTATTTAAGGCAAAACACATATAAATTTGTTTTATTGAATTTTGTAATTAATTAAAAAATGAAAGAAAAAATTAGGAATTTTATAGCAGAGGCTACTTTTACAGATGCGGCAACTATCAAAGATGATACATTGATTTTTGATGAAGGTATTTTTGACTCAATGGGTCTTTTGGGGCTAATTAATTTTATTGAGTCTGAATTTGGTGTCACAACAAACGATTCAGAATTACAGGAAGAAAACTTCGGAAGTGTGGAGCGTATCTTTACATTTGTAAGTCAAAAGACCGCTGTAGCAAGTTGATTTAGTTTATTTAATAAACCTCACCTAAAATACAACTCCCTCTATGTGCGGAATTGCCGGCTTTGCTAATACTTCGAGTTTGCTTGATTTAGATGGATCAGAAAGTGTTCTAAACGGAATGCTGAATCGGATTCAGCATCGTGGACCTGATGAAATGGGCTTATACCTATCCAATGCTTGTTGCATGGGTAACGTTAGATTAAGTATTGTTGATCTAGCACATGGACAGCAACCGTTGCGAAATAAGCTTGGAAACTTGTGGATTGCCTATAATGGTGAGGTCTATAATCATTTGGAATTAAGGCAGCAGTTGCTTCAAAAAGGACATGTCTTCAGAACAGATTGTGACACAGAGGTTGTACTGCATATGTATGAAGAGTATGGCTCTGAGTGTTTAAAGCAGTTAAATGGACAATTTGCCTTTTCCATTTGGGATGAAAATACCGAGACGCTCTTCATGGCACGTGATCGAGTCGGTATACGTCCTCTTTATTATACGCAGCTTAAGGATGCTATTGTATACGGTTCAGAAATTAAATCAATTTTTGAATTTCCAGGTGTCAAACGTGCGATTGATGCTAAGGCGCTTAAACAGGTCTTTACTTTTTGGACGAGTATTTCACCACAGACTGTCTTTGAAAACATATTTGAATTACAGCCCGGCCATTTTTTGATTTATAAAAAAGGTAAGGTTAAAGTAGAACGTTATTGGGAAAATAACTTTGGAAAGGAAAAATTCAGCGGGACTCTGGAAGAAGGCATTGAGGAGTTTAAAGGTTTATTGACTGATTCGGTTAAGTTACGACTTAGGGCAGATGTTCAAGTGGCAGCTTATTTAAGTGGAGGCCTGGATTCAAGTGTTACAACTTCATTTGTTAATCAGATCCGCCCTGATGTATTAAATACTTTTTCGATAGGATTTCAGAATAAGGACTTTGATGAATCGGCATATCAGAAGGAAGTTGCTGATTATTTTGGTACCCGACATCATTCAGTTGCATGTCAGGATGCCGATATTCCTGAGCTGCTTGAACAAGCTGTTTGGCATGCTGAATCTCCTTTGATGCGAACATCTCCAATTCCAATGATGAAGTTATCAAAGTTGGTAAGAGATAATGGTATTAAGGTGGTTTTAACCGGTGAGGGTGCTGATGAAAATTTAGGCGGTTACAATATATTTAAAGAAGCCTTGGTTAGACAGTTTTGGGCCAGATATCCCGATTCTAAAATTCGACCACTCTTGCTTAAGAAATTATACCCTTATATACCTCAGCTTCGAAATGCAACACCGGCTATGTTGAGAATGTTTTTTGGTTATAAATTAAAGGAAACCGATTCTCCTGTTTATTCGCACCTTTTAAGATGGAAAAATGGCCATAATTTGAGCGGTCACTTCTCAAGTGAGATCAAGGATCAAATAAACGATTATGATCCCGTTGAAGTATATTCTAATAAAATAGCCAATAAAATTGAATCCTATAGCACCTTGGAGAAAGCGCAGTATATCGAGTCTAATGTGTTTATGTCGGGTTACTTGTTATCGTCACAGGGAGATAGAGTAGGAATGGCTAACTCCATCGAAGGTAGATATCCATTTTTAGATCACCGATTAATAGAATTTTGTGCTTCTCTGCCCAATGATTTTAAACTTAATGGGATGAATGAAAAGTACATTATGAAACGCATGATGGAAGGTAAACTACCCGATAGTGTAGTTAACAGGCCTAAGCAAGCTTATCGTGCACCCATTGCTCCTGCAATACTAAAAACGGGTAGTGCTTTGGTGGATAAGTATATGAATCCTTTTGTGGTTCGAGAAGCTGGGTTATTTAATCCCGATACGGTTAAGTTGCTCTTGCTGAAACTTGAATCGGGGAAAGCTATTTCGGAATATGATAATATGGCTTTTATAGGAATACTTAGTACGCAGATACTTTACAAACAATATGTTCAGGATTTTGACCTAATCAAACGTTCAAATACAAAAGGAATAATTAGAAATAAACAAATCTAAGAAAACGAATATGAGTACTACTAAAAAAGAAGTTTTTTCAAGAGATATTATAAAGCTAAAGGATATTGATGCTACAATAGACAAGATATGTAAGAAGCTTAAGGCTGATGTCAATCAAGTATTAAGACGTCAAGGTGGTGTTATCGGTGTTAGTGGAGGAATTGATTCTGCGGTTACATTGGCTATTGCTACAAAGGCTTTTGGGCCTGAAAAGTTATTTGCAGTAATGTTACCCGAAAAAGATTCAAGTCCTGATAGTAAAGAATTTGCCCAAAAGATATGCAAGAAATTTGGGGTTAAAGTTATTGAGGAAAATATCAGTGGTGCACTGGATGGATTCCAATGTTATCAAAGAAGAGATGAGGCGGTTAAAAATGTTATCCCTGAATTTAATCCTGCCACTGATAAAATGAAGATTGGTATTCCCACGGAACTGATAAAAAAGAATTTACCTGCAGTCTTCTATGTAACTGTTATTTTTGCTGATGGTACTGAAAAAAGTGCCCGCTTGCCGATGGCTGAATATTTACAAATTGTAGCGGCTTCAAACTTCAAGCAACGTTGTCGTATGTCAATGTTGTATTATCATGCCGAGGCCTTACATTATGCTGTGCTGGGTACGCCAAATAAACATGAAGTACAACAAGGTTTCTTTGTTAAATATGGTGATGGTGGTGCTGATGTAATGCCAATAGGTAATTTGTATAAAACGCAAGTGTATGAAATTGCTCGTCACCTAGGTGTGCCAGACGAAATAATTAATCGAACACCAACTACTGATACCTATTCGGCTGAGCAAACACAGGAAGAATTTTTCTATCAAATGCCATTTGAAGATATGGATTTATTGTGGTATGGTTGGGAAAATGAATATACACCCGAAGAAGTTGCTCCTGCAATGGGATTAAGCGTTGAAGAAGTAATCAAGGTGTTTAGAAACTTTGAGCGTAAAATGAAAACAACTGATTACCTTCGTAGAGCTCCTATTCACGATTATCCTTGTTAAACTATGAACTGCGTCGACTTTTTATTAAAAGATCAATTTTCAAGAGAAGCTAATTTTATACTTGGCCGATCAGAAGAGCTTAGCTTTGCAGCCCTATCACAAAGGGTTGCAAAAGTTTCAGCTTGGATAAATGATAATATTGGTAAAGGAAGAAAAGTATTACTATTAGCCCCTAATAGTTCTTTTTTTGTTGTTAATTATCTTGCTATAATGAAGTCGGGCAATGTGGCGGTTCCCTTGAATCCAGCTATTGAGGCTAAACAATACGACTATATAAAAGAGCAGTGTGAAAGCACTTGTGTTTTCATGTCGGCGCAGGTTAAAAAACGACTTAACTTAATTGATGAATCAGTTTGGGATGAGTCCTCTTATGAAGCCATTCTGTCGCAGGATATAGAAGTCGATTTTGAATTAAGTGATTTTGATTCAGAGCAACTGGCTCAGATAATTTACACCTCAGGCTCAACATCTTTGCCTAAGGGTGTCATGTTATCGCATAAAAATATAATCGCCAATACAGATTCCATAATTGACTACTTAAAACTTACAGAGAATGATGTAATGGAAGTTGTGTTGCCATTTTTTTATTGTTATGGCCTGTCCTTACTTCATACGCATCTTAAAATTGGCGCTAGTATTGTATTAAATAATACATTTATTTTTCTTGGGTCAGTGCTGAGTGATTTAGAAAAGTACAAATGTACTGGATTTGCAGGAGTGCCAAGTCATTTCCAAATTCTGCTTAGGAAGTCAGATTCTTTCAAAAATACCAATTTTCCGAATTTACGATATGTAACCCAAGCTGGTGGTAAACTGCATACTGCTTTTATAAAGGAGTTTTGCGAGTCAAAACCTGAAGTTGAGTTTTATGTGATGTATGGGCAAACTGAGGCTACCGCACGTCTTTCATATCTTCCACCTATGGATTTAGAAAACAAGTTTGGATCCATTGGTAAGGGGATTCCTGGGGTTGAACTGAAGGTGGTTAATGACGCTGGAGAATTGGTCAAGCCAAATGAGATTGGAGAAATAGTAGCTAAAGGTGATAATGTGATGGAGGGCTATTTTAAGGATGAAATAGAAACAAATTCAGCAATTCGGAATAACTGGTTATATACCGGTGACTTGGCTACAGTTGATGAAGATGGATACATTTACCACGCTGCCAGACGTAAGGAGATTATTAAGGTAGGTGGGAAACGAGTGAGCCCCAAAGAAATTGAAGAAGTTATTGTTGGTATTTCAGGGGTGATTGATTGCACAATTGAAGCCATTGATGATGATCTGCTCGGTGAAGCTATTAAAGCAATAGTTGTAATTAATAAAGATCGAGAAGATATAACTGAGAAATATATTCAGGAGTATTGTTCAGATCATTTAGAGAACTATAAAATACCTCATGTAATTGAGTTTTCTTCGAAGGTTGATGTTAACGCTGCCGGTAAGAAGGTTTCAAAGCATTAGTGTATACAATACCTTAATTGGTCAAGTTTTATTCATTGTATTTGATTTATTTAAGTATACTTGATTAGATTTGAAGCGATGAAGGCAAATGCGAATAGAAAAACTGACTCTACACTCTTTAATGCTCAATTGAAGAGTGTTACTGATGTCAAGTCGATTAATGTAAGTCGCTTGCTTGAAACATCAAAAGTGGTTTCTGAATTTGTTAAGCAAAACATTCCTATTTCAGCGCATGGAGCATTTGTTATTAATGCTAAGATAAGGCTCAATGATATTCCTATTACCCGAATTAACTCAATAGTAGATCTTGAATTAATAAATTTCCAATGTGGGCAATCATATTTACAAGAGATTAATGCCAGACTGCCTATGTCGGGCTTGTATATTGGATGTGTCAAAGTTCCATTGCGAAGGTCACTATTTATTCGTAAAGAGAAAAACGCCTATGGAGTTGCGGAAACCTTGGGTAGATTAGTGCATGCAGGTTTCTCGATTATAGACTACAAATTAATTAATGACAGCCTTTATTATTGCGTGATGAAAACGCAAGAGCCTGTTATGACTGAGGAAAGCAGTCGGCGTTGGATTATTGCAATGGATCGAATTGGACAACATGGGGACCTGATGAAAGTTTACAAGTTCAGAACTATGCATCCTTTTTCAGAGTATCTTCAAGATTTCGTGATTCAGTTAAACGGATATAATAAGCATGGTAAGCCGGCCAATGATTTTCGTTTGACATATTTAGGTCGATTTTTACGAAAGTATTGGGTGGATGAGCTTCCACAGATACTTAATTTATTAAGAGGCGAACTATCCATTGTTGGCGTTCGACCATTAAGTCATACTCGTTTTACTGAATTGCCTGAGGATGTTCAAACCGAAAGAGTTAAGTTTAAGCCAGGATGCATCCCTCCGTATGTTTCGCTTGCGATGCCTGATGATAAGGGAAACATTGAAGCTGAGCGAATTTACTTCTCACATAAAAGGAAGAGTCCTTATTGGACAGATATAAAATTCTTCTTCTTAGCTATTTATAATATTATTAGGGGCAGAGTGCACAGCGCATAATGATTATTGGTGTCACAAATGTCAATCGATTAATCACACCCATCACATTTACTAACACTTCTATAAGTAAGTTGTAATTTATAAGGTGAAATTTGAGAATTGCTAAGCTTTTAGTACATTTCAAATAAATTGCCATTATATGTTTAAGAGCAGATTATATCTTCATAGTTTATTCATCATTTTCTTTTTACCATCAATTCTCTCAGCACAGAAAGTTGGCTTGCCAGAAATTGAACATTTCAATAGGCGACAATATGGTGGAGGTACACAAAATTGGAAGATAACTCAGGATGAGCATGACCTGATGTATTTTGCTAATAATGATGGTATTTTAGTTTATGATGGTGTGAATTGGGATTTGTTGACCGATAATGCGCCGGAAGTTATTCGCAGTGTTGAGGCGATAGATCATCGTATTTATACTTGTTCATATAATGAGTTTGGTTACTACGCTCAAGATTCTTTGAATCACTTGAAGTATAATTCAATGATGGATATTGATGATGTTGAGCCAAGTGGTAATTATTGGAATACACATAGGTGGGGAAATAAGCTCGTTTTTCATTCAGAAAGCAATATTACAATTTTGGAAAATGATAATTTTGTATGTTCTATCCCTTCAAATAGTCGATTTACTTCTTCATACCTCGTTAATGACTTGTTGTTGGTTCATGATGAGAAACTTGGATTAATGCAAGTTAGGGGAACAAAAATATATCCGGTTTCTGGAGGCAATGTTTTTTCCGATAAGCTAATTACTTCTATTCTGCGTATCTCGGATAGTAAGATCGTAATAGGAACCATGAAAAATGGATTGTATTTATGGGATATGCATACTATCAACCCTTGGAATGTACCTGCTAATGCTATTTTAAAAGAAAATAATATTTTCTGTAGCACTCCATATTTAGACGATTTCTTGATCTATGGAAGTATTCAGGCTGGATTGATTATTCTTGATAAGAAAGGAAATATTGTTATGCATATCGATAAGGATAAGGGTTTGCATAACAATACAGTATTAAGTGTCTTTGTTGACCGGGAAGGTAGTATTTGGGCAGGTCTTGACAATGGAATTGTTAGAGTAAGTTACAATGCAGGTTTAACTTATCTGCAAGGGTATTATAATATTGGTACGGGTTATACCATTATAGTTGATGGTGAAGATTATTATATGGGAACCAATCAAGCGCTTTATATAATTAATAAAGAGAAACTGTATGATCCTTTAAAAACACGTGACGATTTTGTAAAAGTTAAAGGAACTGATGGGCAGGTATGGAGTCTGTTGAAGGCTAATAATGGGATAATTTGTGGTCATAACTTAGGGGCTTACTCTATAGTAGATGGAGAAGCTAAATTAATAACACCAACTGATGTTAATGGAATTTGGACTTTTCGAACCATAAAAGGTTATCCTGAATTGTTATTAGCTGGTACTTATAATGGTCTTGTTTTGTTTGAATATGTAAATGGTGATTGGGCATTTAAATCTAAAATTAAAGGGTTTAATGAGTCGGCACGTTTTATGGAGTGGGATGAGAATGGCAATTTATGGGTGTCGCATGGATACGAGGGTGTATTTAGATTGAGATTTGATAGTGAATATGGTGAGGTAGTTAGCCTTGAAACGATAGGTAATGATGCTTTTAAAGTTAATTCGGCAGGATTGGTCTTGTGTAGGCTTAATGATTTTTGTGTTTTTACAGGCGAGGAAGGGATTTTTAAAATTGATAAAGAAACAAACCTGCCAACTCCATACCCTTTGTTAGATGCCTATTTTGAAAAAGGCCATTTCCCAAAAATGATCACCGAAGATGCGTTTAGTAATATTTGGTTTTTCTTTCAAGGTGAGGTTGGAGTGTTGCGCTATATGGAGGATGGAACATATAAGAAGATTGACCATCCTTTTAAATCCATGAAAGATAAATTTGTGAATAGTTTTGAGTTTGTGTTGGGTTCTGATGAGGATAATGCACTATTTGGAGTTGAGGATGGGTTTGCTCACTATTCCGTTCATGATCAGAAAAACTACAGGGAGCCATTTCGAGTTAATATTAGATCGTTTAAAGGTAAGGGGGACTCCTTGGCTTATGTATTAAATCAAGATGATGTTGGCCTTTCTGAGCAAGATGTTATACCTAAGTATGCTTTTCGGAATAATGCCTTTGAAATCAATTTTGCAGCTCCCTATTACGAGGATGATCGGATTGAATATTCAACAATGTTAAGAGGAGAAGAAAAAGAAACTCATGCATGGGATACGAAAACAACACGACATTTTTCCAAATTATGGGAAGGGGAATATGAATTTGTAGTAAAAGCGAGAAATAGATATGGAGTGCAGTCAAAGGCACTTACTTTTAAGTTTGAAGTGCTACCTCCATGGCATAGAACCATGCTGGCAAAGCTTGTATATATTATTGCATTTCTTTTTTCCACTTTTTTGTTGTTGCGGATAATCAATAAAAGAATTGATGTCAGTCGCAGAAAAGAGATAATCAAACAACGTGCTCACTATCATGATAAGGAGCAAGCTCTTAAAAATGAAGCATTGAATGCAGAAAAAGAAATGATTCGTATGCGTAATGAGAAGCTTCGGAATGAAATGGTTCATAAAGAAAAGGAGTTGGCTAATTCCACAATGAGTATCATTAAGAAAAATGAGTTTTTGACGAGCATAAAAGGACAACTTAAAAAACTCAAGCAAATTGAAGATAAAACAGAATTAACAAACAAAGTTCAGAGTCTCATCCGAAAAATTGATAAAGATATTGATAGTGAAAGTTACTGGGAGATTTTTGAGCTTCATTTGGATCAGGTACATGAGTCTTTTTTGCTTCGACTAGCTGAAGAACATCCCGAGTTGTCACCACGCGAGAAAAAGTTATGTGCATATATCAGAATGGGTATGACTTCTAAGGAGATTGCCAGTCTAATGAATATTTCGTCTAGAGCTGTTGAGAACAATCGTTACCGCCTTCGTCAGAAACTGAACTTAAATCACGGTGATAATTTGAGCTTGTACATTACTAATATGTAGTACTCTTTTACTACGTTGTGTTAAAATATGTTGCTTCCTTAAGTGGATGGTGTGAGTGTTTGATGTGAATGATATTTCTCATGTTTTATTTTTATAAATCATTGTTAAAGAGTGTTATAGTATTTTAGGTGTGAGTTTTATGTGAGTTTCTTTGAGTAGGTTGGTGAAGTTTATGTGTATTGTAAAATTAGGGTTTGTTAACAAATGAGATGTATGTTTGTCATCATCATTTATTATTAAATCCAAAAATTATGAAACATCTGTTAGGGATTTTCCTACTTTTCCTGACTCTTAGTAGTCAGGCGCAAGAAATAACTGTTACAGGTACAGTGACAGATGCATCGGATGGCTTACCCATTCCTGGTGCGAGTGTAGTTGTTAAAGGAACAACAAACGGTACTATTACCACTATTGATGGTAATTACTCTTTAATAGTTAATCAAGGTGAAACTTTAGTGTTTAGTTTCGTTGGGATGTTATCTCAAGAGAAAGTTATTGAAGGTACAGTTATTAATGTATCACTTTCATCTGATATGACTGATCTTGACGAAGTGGTTGTGGTTGGTTACGGTGTTAAGAAAAAAGCATTGGTAACTGGTGCTAACCTTAATGTTAAGGGAGATGAAATTGTAGAAAAGAATACTGGTTCTGCAATGGAAGCTTTACAGGGAATTTCTCCTGGTGTTAACATTACGCGTAACAATGGTGCTCCAGGTGCGGGAACAAAGGTTTCTATTCGTGGATTAGGTACCATCGGTAATTCCCAACCTCTTTATGTTGTTGATGGAGTTCAAGTTGATAATATTGATTATCTGAACTCTGGTGATATTGAGTCTATCGATGTTTTGAAAGATGCGGCATCTGCAGCAATTTATGGATCACGTGCTGCCAATGGTGTAATTTTAGTAGCCACCAAAAAGGCCAAATCTGGTTCTAAAACACGTGTAACATACGATGGTTATTATGGAGTTCAGAATATCTATAAGAATGTAACACCATTAAATGCACAGGAGTACATGTACATCATGGATGAAGGTCGAACTAATGACGGTCTAGCTCCGAATGATTGGGAAAGCATTGTTAAAAATAATTCCTGGTTGAATAATACTTACCCTGATAATTTAGGAACACAGCTTGGTGAAGATGTATGGGGCCGACTTCAAGAAGGATGGCAAGGTACTAATTGGATCGATGAAATGACCGAAAAAAACGCACCAGTACAAAGTCATTCGGTTAATATTACTGGTTCTGGTGAAGACATTGTTTATGCACTTGGTGTTTCGTATTTCGATCAAGGTGGATTAATCGGTGGTGAAATTACGGATGCTGGATTTAAACGTGTTACGGCTCGTTTTAACTCTGAAATGGTATTATTCAAAAATGATCGATTCAATATTGTAAAAATTGGTGAAAACTTTACTTATAACAATACTGAGAATCGTGCAGTTGCTACTGGTAATATTTATTGGAATGATTTACACAATGCAATTGTGCAAAATCCTCTAATGCCTGCTTATTGGGATAAATCTCCAGATAAGCATGGTTTTACACCTACTATGGACGGCTTGGCAAATGATCAGCACAACCCTTTAGCTGTGATGTATTATCGCCATAATTATAATTGGGGTAAAGGAAATACTATTGTAGGTAATGTTTTTGCTGAAATTCAGCCAATTCAGAATTTAGTATTCCGATCGGCCTATGGTTTATCAGCTTGGTACGGCAATAGCCGCTCATGGACGCCTACTTTTGCCTTAGGCACACTATATTCACAAGCAAATGATGCTGCTCAACAAAGTGCTTATCAAGGGGTAAATCATACATTTACTAATACCTTAGCATATGATTATACCATATCTGAACATAAAATTTCGGCTTTAGCTGGTATGGAAATGATTAAGAATGGTAGTAATATGAATGTTGGTGGTCGTATTGCTAATACAATATATGGAACGCCAGAATATGCCTACCTAAATAATGCTCAAAAAGGTGAAACTTCGCAAGGTATTGATACTTGGGGTGCAGATTATGGAGACCAAGGTGGAGGTATGATGTCTTATTTTGGACGTTTATCTTATAATTATAAAGAAAGATACCTGCTTGATATGACCGTTCGTTATGATGGATCTTCTAATTTCGGAAAAGGTTATAAGTATGGAACATTTCCGTCTGTTTCGGCTGGTTGGATTTTTACTGAAGAATCTTTTGCTTCTGATTTAGATTTTATGACTTTTGGTAAGCTACGCGCTAGTTGGGGTCAAAATGGTAATGAAAGAATTGGTGCTTTTAGGTATAGTGCAAACATTGATTATATTAATCCTGGTTATTTCTTTGGTGATACTAAGCCCGTTTCGGGTTTAACAACAGTACCAGCTAACGTGCCTACTCCTAATATTACTTGGGAAACATCTGAACAGTTAAACTTTGGTTTGGATACACGTTTTCTCAATTCTAGATTAGGTTTCACATTCGATTGGTATAAGAAAACTACCAAGGATTGGCTAGTGGAAAATGTTCCGATTCAAGGTACTGCTGGAGCAGGTTATCCTTCAAGAAATGCAGGTGCTGTTGAGAATAAAGGATTTGAATTGTCTCTTTCTTGGAATGATAATTTAGGAGATTTTAAATATGGTGCTACTTTAAGTGGAGCCTATAATCAAAATAAAGTAACTGAGCTTAATAATGGTGAAGGTATTATTTACGGACCTGGATCTGTTTTATCTCAAGGAACATCTGATATATCACGTGTTCAAGTTGGCCAACCTATAGGATTCTTTATTGGTTATGAAACAGATGGTATACTTCAAAACCAAGATGCTGTTGATGCTTATGTAGCACCTGAGGGAGCTCCAAATGCAGGTTCACCTTATTTTGAAGATCAACGCCCTGGTGATGTTAAATTTGTTGATCAAAATGGTGATGGTACAATTGATGATAAGGATAGAGTAATGTTAGGTGACCCTAATCCTGATTTTGAATTAGGTATTCAATTGAATGCAGAATACAAAGGATTTTATTCTGCCATAACGATGTCTGGAAAGTTTGGCATGCAAGTTATGCAATCCTACCGTTCATTTGCCGATCGTTTTGATCAGAATTATACGACTGAAGTGTTTGGTCGCTGGCATGGTGAAGGAACCTCAAACAGTATGCCTCGTTTAAGTTCTTCATCGCATCGTAATACAAATTATATTTCTGATATTTTCATGCAGGATGCAGATTATTTGAGAATTAACAACTTGACAGTTGGGTATAAGTTTGATAAGTTATTATCGAATTATAATTGGGTACAAGGTGCCAAATTGTATGTAGCATTTAATAACCTGTATACCTTTACTGGTTTCGAAGGCATGGATCCTGAAGTAGGATTTGGACACGATGCAGGTTGGGCTTCTGGAGTGGATTTAGGATTGTATCCTTTACCACGTACAGTAATGATGGGTGTAAGTGTTACTTTCTAATTTTAAATTAAGACTAATGAAAAAGATATTATATAGCATCGGAATTTTGATGGCGATGGGACTATCAAGTTGTGACGACAGTTTCATTGATCAAAAGAACTTGTTTCAGGCCAGTTTAGATTCATATTATCAAACGCCTGCACAAATAGAGGAAGCCATGGGTGGCGTATATAACGCACTATATGTCGATGGTCCGCATAGTAACGAACATGTAGCTGCTAACCTTTTATCTGACTTAATGTTAGGTGGAGGTGGTCCTGATGATAAATCAGCTAAGTGGGTTGATAATTTTGAAGATCCTAATGAGGATACTTACAAGGCGTTATGGTTAGAAACTTATAATGGGGTATATCGTTGTAATGCAATTATTGAAGCGGTAACTACTGTTGATTTTTCAACTTTCTTTAAGACAGAAGAAGAAGCTGAAGATTTCAAAAACCAAGCGATTGGAGAAGCTTATTTTATGCGTGCTTTTTTAATGTTTAGGGCGGCAAAATTCTTTGGGGGTATGCCAATTATACCTACTACTGATGCACCTCGCGATGTTCCAAGATCAAGTTATGAAGTAACTTTTGGTACAATTGCTTCTGATTTAAAACAGGCGATTGAAACTTTACCTGATGTGCCTGCAAATGAAATATCTATTGATCGATATGGACATGCTAACAAATGGGTAGCTGAAGCTTATATGGCTCGTGTTTTCTTGTTTTATACTGGTTATATGACTAACATAGAAAAGAAAGCAACATCAGCAATTATTCTCCCAGAAGGAGAAGGCACCATTACCAAAGCAAATGTTGTTGCTTATCTGGATGACTGTATGGCTAACAGTAAGTTTGGTTTAGTGGATGATTTCAGAAACCTATGGGCCTATTCACATGTTAACGATAATGCAAGAGCATATAATCCTGACGGAACGCACCCTGTATTACCATGGGCGGAGACGGAAGGTCTTGCTTGGGCAGGTCAGGACGGACACAACTCTAATGTTGGAAGTGGAAATGAAGAAGTAATGTTTGCTCAACGTTATGCTTTTGGTAACTGGGATTGGAACAAAGGTCAGTATTATAACAATATTGTTTGTCTATATTTTGGTATTCGTGATAACTCAATGCAACCATTCGGACAAGGTTGGGGATGGGGAACCATCCACCCTCTATTAAAGAGCCAATGGGATGATGCTGATGAGCGTAAGCAGGGTTCGATACTAGATATGGGAGATGCTGATCAAGGAACGGGTGGTTATCAGAATAATAAGGGTGACCATGAAACTGGCATGTTTAATAAAAAGTACACTACGATTCAACATGATGGTCCTGATGGAGTAAAAGGGATGTTCTACTACCTATATGATATGGATCATGGTGATCCAATGCAATTATGGGCAGCTCAGGATTTCTATTATATGCGTTATGCTGATGTATTATTAATGCACTCAGAATTAACAGAAACAGCTGACGGTATGAATGAAGTGCGTCGTAGAGCTGGATTAACTGATACATCTTATTCTTTGGCAGCATTAAAAGAAGAACGCAAATACGAGTTTGCTTTTGAAGGTTTACGTTGGTTCGACTTGGTTCGTTGGGGTGATGTTGAAAATGATGCCAATAACTATTATTCAAATGAAGTGGATGTAGATAATTCAGGTGTAGCTTCTAAATATAGTGTGCAGTACCGTCCTGTAACTAAGGGTTTGGTGCCAGTTCCAGAATCTGAAGTGAGATTGTCAAATGGTGTCTATGAACAAAATCCTGGTTGGTAAGCAATTGTGTAACTTAAAAATTACTAAAATGAATAAGAAAAATATATTTAGTTTGCTTTTAGGCGCAATGGTATTACTGTTTGCCGCTTGTGAGCCAATAGAGGATAGGAAAGAGTTATCTAATAGCTTTAACCCTGATAATATAGAACTTGAGGTTGTTCAGTCAACCCCTGGAGGAAATGGTTTATCCATTAGAATGAAAACGTCTGGTGTAACAGGTTATTGGGATTATAACATTGATCAAAAGTTTACTGACCGAGTAGAGGTAAATTATCCAATACCAGGAAAATCAACATTTACTTATCATGTAAGTACAGCCTACATGCCTAATGGTAATCCTTCAGATACAGAGTATATCTCAAAATCTATCGATGTTCAGATTGATGTGTTGGATCAACCCCTTCCTCAAGCGTATTACGACCTTGTAGGTGATGATTTAAGTGGTAAGTCATGGGTATTTCATAAGGCCAACCCTTGGGAAGGTGGCGGAGGTCCTGTTTGGTGGGCAATGTCCGACCCAGGCAATTATGAAGCAATATGGTGGAATGCTGGTGCAACTTGCTGTCCTCCGGGAGATGCGAATGGTAAAATGCATTTCGATTTAAATGGAGCCGCTAATTATACATACTATACTTCAATGGACGGCGATGGCGCATTGGGAAGTTTTTCTTTTAATGCAGACTATTCTGCTCTTACATTTAAAACGCAGCCTATTCTTGGGTATGACGCTGATAGAGTTAATCCTGATTCAAAGTATAAAATCATAAAATTAACAAAAGATGAAATGGTTCTGTTTACTGACACCAATGGTGGAGGAACAGGATGGGTTTGGGTATTCATACCTGCAGAATAATTTTTTTTCATAGGCGCTTAGTTATCTAAGGCTTAGTTTTGGTTAAACGAAGTATTATCCGGCTCTAACGTGAGTCGGATAATATCTTATTAACTAGTAGTTTGATGCATTTGATGACCCGAATTTGGTGCTTTGATTGCGTAACATTGAATTAGTTTTATACCTACGAAATGGTTCAATTAAAATACACACTTCTTTTATTCTTCATTGTTTTAATAACTCCGGTCTTTTCACAAGGAAAGCTTAGAGTTAGGGATAAGCAAATTGTCAATGACGATGGGCCTTTCATCATTCGAAGTATTGGTACAGGTAACTGGATGATTCAAGAAGGTTACATGATGCAATCTACTGTTGCAGGCATTCATACGCACACTCAGTTTCGTACTAGGTTAAACGAAACAATGGGAGTTGATAAAACTGATAAGTTTTATGATTATTGGCTTAAACATCTTTTTACTAAAGCCGATTTAGATTCCATGAAAGTATGGGGATTCAATGCTTTACGTCCGGCATTGCACTATAAGTGGTTTACTCATTCTATTGAAGATGAATCCAGAAATTCTGATGGTACAATAAAAAATACCTGGCTGGAATCTGGTTTTCAAATGTTGGATGAATTAGTGTCGTGGTGTGAGCAGAATGAGATGTATATCATTTTAGACATGCATGGAGCACCTGGTGGACAAGGGAAAAATGCCGACATAAGTGATTATGACTCGACTAAACCTTCACTTTGGGAAAGTAAAGAGAATCAGGATAAGTTGGTGGCTCTTTGGGTTAAAATAGCTGAGCGATATAAAAATAATCCATGGGTTGGAGGTTTTGATTTGATTAACGAAACCAACTGGAATGTGGATGAAACAGGAAATAATAACGGCTGTGGATGTACGAATAACGAGGCTCTTTGGAACATGCATCTACGTTTAATAAAGGCAATACGAGAAGTCAATCAAAAGCATATTGTATTCATATCGGGTAATTGCTGGGGAAATAATTACGAAGGCTTTGAAACACACTTGCTTAGTAACTATAGTAATAATATGGTATTAACCTACCATAAGTATTGGAATACAAATAATGAAGCATCCATTGCTGAATGGATTAGGATGAGGGATAAATTTAATTTACCTCTATGGATGAGTGAATCTGGTGAAAACTCAAATCACTGGTTTGCTGAAGCTATACAGCTATTTGAAGAAAACAACATAGGCTGGTCGTGGTGGCCAGTTAAAAAATACAGGTTGAATAATGTGTTTAGAGTTAAAACTAACGAAAGTTATACCGCTCTTATTCAATCATGGAAAGAAGGCAATACACCTTTAGGTGAAAAAGAAACATATGAGGCGGTTATGCAGTATGCCGAAGCTCATAAAGTAGAAAACTGCACAGTTGCTAGCGATGTTATTTATGCCATGTTGCATAATGGTAATGATGAAGCAACAAAGCCATTTGTAAATCATAAACTAAATGAATGGATCCAATGTGTGGACTATGATTTAGGAAAAGATGGATTTGCCTATCACGATATGTCATCGGAAAATGCAACAGGAAATAGTGGTAGGGCTAAATGGAATACAGGAAACCAATATCGAAATGATGGTGTTGATATTGGTATGAAAAATGGAGAGAACTTTGTTGGGTGGACTGAGGCTGGAGAATGGTTACAATACACCATTAATGTTGAAGAACAAGGGTATTATACCCTAAAAATAAGTTCAGCAAATCAAACTGGAAGTGGAGAAATTAACATCGTAATTAATGGAGAAATTGAGGCAAAGCACATTCAATTGAATAAGGATAAAGATAATTGGGGTGAGGTTGAAGTAAGACAGATTTACTTACCTGAAGGTGAAGCTAAGATCAGGTTTGTTTTTAATAAAGGAGGAGCAATTCTGAAGAAGTTTAAGGTTTTAAAATCTATATAGAAGAGAATTGGATAAGTATTTAATACGAGAATAAATGTCAATAAATACAGTGATGAAAAAAAATAAATTAATTGGGTTAGTGCTACTTCTAAGCATTGCTTTAGGGCAAAGTGCTTGTGAGAAGGAGAATGAAGCTAGTACTTATGAAGTAGCTTTTGATTTTTCACCAGATGTAACTAACCCTAATGATATTGTCTTCGAAAATAATTCAAGTGGCGAATTTACACATGTACGCTGGGATTTCGGTGATGGAGAAGTAACTGATCGTATGCCAGCGTCAGATGGAAAGACTATAGTACACAATTATCGATCAGAAGGAGAGTATGATGTTCGACTAACTATATGGGGTAGTAACAGTGATTTGGCTGATAACAAGTCAATGTCAAAAAAAGTGGTAATTGATCAGGACGACCCTAATTATGATCCTAAACTTATTTGGTCGGATGAGTTTGATGGAACTTCTGTTAACACTAGTGATTGGACTCTTGAGGTCGGAACCGGAGATAATGGTTGGGGTAATAACGAATTGCAGTATTATACGAATGGAGATAATGTTGAAGTTAAGGATGGAAAACTAATTATTACAGCGGAAAAAGTTGATGATAATAAGGAACGTGGATCATACAAATCTACCCGAATGGTTACATATAAGAAACAAGAGTTTAAGTATGGCCGGATTGAGGTAAGAGCTAAGTTACCATCTGGAAAGGGTATTTGGCCTGCCATCTGGATGTTAGGTGCCAACTTTGAATCTAATTATTGGCCCGCTTGCGGAGAGATGGATATAATGGAATATGTAGGCTATCAACCTAATGTGGTACATTCAACGGTTCACACTAGTGCTGGTTCAGGCGCTAATGGAAATGGTAGTAGTATGTCATTGCCTACCTGTGAGGAGGAGTTTCATGTTTATGGCTTGAATTGGTCAGCAAATAAATTAGTCTTTTATGTTGATTCACCAGAGAATGTTGTGCATACCTATAATCCGACGAATAAAACCTCAGAGAATTGGCCTTTTAATGGATCACACTTTTTTATTCTAAATGTTGCTGTTGGCGGAGATTGGGGTGGAGCTCAAGGTATTGATAATTCGATTTTTCCGCAGACAATGGAAGTGGATTATATCAGAGTATATGAGCTAGAATAGTTATTAAAATGAGTTTAGTTTTAACCAAAACAGAGTGATAATTAAGGATGTCTTGATTTGTTTTTTTAGATCAGAAATCTGTAAACCTTATGAAGTATTTAATAGCACTTTGTTTAATATTAATTACAATATCTTGTCAGGTCAAGCCAGACTATGAATTGGTATGGGCTGATGAATTTAATAACAGTGGCATGCCTGATTCAAGCAAATGGGGCTACGACACTGAGGGCAATAAATGGGCATGGGGTAATAATGAATTACAACATTATACTGATGCACATAGTGAAAATGCCTATGTCAATAATGGGGTTCTGGTAATTGCGGCTAATATTGATTCTACCGTAAGTGTACCGTATTCATCTGCGAGACTTGTGTCAAAAGGTAAAGGTGATTGGTTATATGGACGTATTGAGGTGAGAGCAAAAGTTCCAGGAGGAAAAGGTGCGTGGCCTGCCATTTGGATGTTACCTACAAATAATGAATATGGATCTTGGCCAAATAGTGGGGAGATTGATATTATGGAACATGTAGGTTACGAACCTGATTCAATATTTTTCACAGTGCATACTGAGGCTTATAATCATATCAGTAAAACTCAAAAGTCAAAGGCCTTATGTGTTAAAGATGCGGAAACAGCTTTTCATGTATATGCAATTGATTGGACAGCTAATAAAATTGATTTTATTATTGATGAGAAGAAAGTGTTCACGTTTCGAAAACGGAATAATGATTCGAAAAAATGGCCGTTTGATAAGCACTTTTATTTGGTCTTAAATGTGGCAATTGGAGGCAATTGGGGCGGATTGCATGGAGTAGACGATTCGATATTTCCTTGTCAAATGGAGATAGATTATGTACGGGTATATCAGGAAAAATAAAACAACAAAATACAGATGTTATGAATAAATGGTTGGTATTTAGTCTTGGACTTTTTTTGTTAGTCCTAATAGCTTGCAATCAAACTGAGAACAATCATAATGGAACCTCCATTGATGATAAAGTAGAATCTCTACTGAGTAAAATGAGCATTGAAGAAAAGGTGGGTCAAATGAACCAGTATAATGGTTTCTACGATGTTACCGGGCCTGCACCTTCTGAAGGTGATGCAAAAAATAAATACGAGCACATCAAAAGTGGTTTGGTGGGCTCTATGTTAAACGTACGAGGTGTTAAGAATGTACGAGAAATGCAAAGTTTGGCCGTTGACAGTTCTCGTCTGGGCATACCAATGATCTTCGGTTTTGATGTCATTCATGGACATAAAACTTTATCACCAATTCCATTGGCTGAAGCAGCTAGTTGGGACTTAGAGGCCATTGAAAAGTCGGCACGTATTGCTGCCATTGAGGCATCAGCCGAAGGACTTAACTGGACATTTGCTCCAATGGTTGATATTTCGCGTGATGCGCGTTGGGGACGAGTAATGGAAGGAGCTGGAGAGGATACTTATTTGGGATCAAGAATTGGAGTAGCCCGAGTGAAAGGTTTTCAAGGTGATGATTTATCGGCTGTTAACACCATTGCTGCATGTGCTAAGCATTTTGCTGCCTATGGTTTTGCTGAAGGAGGACGTGATTACAATACGGTTGATCTTGGAACCGCTACGCTTTACAATGTAGTTTTTCCTCCGTTTAAAGCTGCTATTGAAGAGGCTGATGTGAAGACCTTTATGAACGCTTTTAATATTGTTAATGGAATTCCTGCTACAGGTAATTCATTTTTAATGCGCGATATCCTTAAAGGTGAATGGGGATTTGAAGGTTATGTTATCTCTGATTGGAGCAGTGGCGAAGAAATGATTGATCATGGTTTTGCCAGAGATACTGCGCATGTTGCACAGTTAGCCGCTATGGCTGGATCTGATATGGACATGGAATCGTATGCCTACGTTAAGTATTTAGCTCAACATGTTAAAGATGGAAAAGTACCCGAATCAATTATAGATGATGCGGTACGTCGTATATTAAAGGTGAAATTCGAATTGGGTTTATTCGACGATCCATATAAGTACTGTGATGAAGCACGTGAAAAGAAATTAATCTATCATGAGGATCATATGGATGCAGCTCGTGAAATGGCTAAAAAATCCATTGTTCTTCTTAAGAATGAAAACAATACCTTACCACTTTCAATAGACCAGAAAAAAATTGCAGTTATTGGTACTTTGGCTGCTGATAAAGATAGTCCATTAGGCAATTGGCGAATGGCAGGTGACGATAATGTGGCTGTCTCCGTTTTAGAAGGCTTGAAAAAATACTCGTCGAATATAACTTATGCCGAAGGTGCTAAACTAGTAACAGGGCCAACTGCCTTTCCAATAGAATTGGAAGTTAATGAAACGGATAGGAGTGGATTTAAGGAAGCAATTAAGCTGGCAAAGCGTTCTGAAGTTGTAATAATGGTTCTTGGCGAACATGGCTTGCATAGTGGAGAAGCTCGTTCGCGCGTAGATATTGATTTACCAGGTCTTCAACAGGAATTGTTGGAAGAAGTCTATAAGGTCAATAAGAATATTGTATTAGTGCTTAATAATGGTCGTCCATTAGCTATCACTTGGGCTGATGAGCATTTGCCTGCAATTGTGGAAGCATGGCAACTGGGCATACAAGCTGGAAATGCCATTGCAGAGGTCATATTTGGAGATTATAATCCATCCGGAAAATTACCGATGACTTTTCCTCGTCATGTAGGACAGGTACCTATGTATTATAATTATTTCAATACAGGTCGTCCTGGTCCTGATGGAGAATTGTTTTACCCTCACTACATGGACGAGAGTCACCTACCGTTATACCCATTTGGTTACGGTTTAAGTTATTCTGAATTTGAATATTCTAATTTGACTCTTGATGCTTCTAATAAAAAAGAAATTAAGGTGAGTGTTGAGGTGAAAAATGTTAGTGAAAGAGTGGGTGAAGAAGTCGTACAGTTATACATCCGCGATCATGTCGCCAGTATAGTTCGTCCGGTTAAGGAACTTAAAGGATTTAAAAAAATAGCTTTGGCTGGAGGTCAGTCAAAAATAGTTGAGTTTGTATTAACTGATAATGAACTTGGATTTTACATGCCTGATGGGGAGTATGTTGTTGAACCAGGTCAATTTGATGTTATGGTTGGAACAAGTTCAGCAGAAGTTATCAAGGGGGAGTTTGAGTTATAGTTAGTATTGGTTTATGGGGTAACCATAACAACTTGTTTATCGGGAAATACAAGCTGTTTACAAAAAGAATAATCGCAGATTCTGATGGTTGCCCCACTTTTTATTATCAAGAGTTTAGGCTTAGTTGACCAGTAAAAAATATTCAAAATGAAGTTTTTATATGTATTGACGATTGTTTTTATGACTACTGTGACTATGTCGGCACAAAACGAAACCATAAAATTACAAGTTGAACAACTTGTCTCTCAATTAACACTTGAAGAAAAAGTATCGCTTTGTTCGGGTCGTGATGACTGGAGTACACAGCCCATTGATCGATTAGATATTCCTTGGATATGGATGGCCGATGGTCCACACGGATTACGTCGTGCTCCGGCAACCAATAAGGCTGGTTATGGCGATCAGCATCCTGCCACTTGTTTTCCTACCGCATCAGCCTTATCAGCTACCTGGGATGTGGATTTAATTTACAAAGTTGGACAAGCTTTAGGAGAAGAGTGTCAGGCTTTAGGTGTGAATGTACTCTTAGATCCTGGGGTGAATATTAAACGTTCTGTTTTGGGAGGCCGTAATTTTGAGTATTTCTCCGAAGACCCGATTCTATCTGGGGAATTAGGAGCTGCTTATATCAATGGAGTTCAGAGTCAGGGTGTCGGAACATCTTTAAAACATTTTGCAGCCAATAATGTGGAAACCATGCGTATGTTTATGAATTCTGATGTGGATAATCGTACGCTGCATGAAATCTATCTTACACCCTTTGAGATTGCCGTAAAAAAAGCTCAGCCATGGACAGTGATGGCTTGTTATAATCGAGTACAAGGTGAGTATGGAACACAAAGCCCTTATCTGCTGACCAAGCTCTTAAAAGAAGAATGGGGATTTGAGGGAATTGTAATTTCTGATTGGTTTGCAGTTATTGATCGGGTAGAGGCCTTAAAAGCAGGCATGCACATTGAGATGCCACGTGTAAGTGATGTAAACGACGAAATATTACTTCAAGCCATGAAGGATGGGAAGGTTGAAGAAGAGATACTGGATAATCTGGTAAAAGAGATTCTGACCATCGTTTTAAAAGCAAAGTCGCTTGATAAGGATAATGTTGACCAAAATGTGAAAGAGCATCATCGCTTTGCCAGAGAGGTGCATGGACAAGCCATAACCTTGCTTAAAAATGATAATAATGTATTACCATTAACCAAGAAAAAATACAAGAAAATTGCCATCATAGGTGAGTTTGCTGCCAATCCCCGTTATCAGGGCAATGGCAGTTCCGAGGTAAAGCCAACCCAGCTTGATAATGTTCTGGATATCATCGAAGAGGAATATGGGAAAGTAGTAAGGGTAAGTTATGCCCAAGGGTATAATCTAAAAGATGATAATGATTACTCGATGATTGAAGAAGCTGTGAATCTAGCAAAGGAATCGGATATTGCTTTGGTTTTTGCCGGTTTACCATTGCATTATGAATCGGAAGGTATTGATCGAAAACACATAGATATGCCTGCTGCGCATAATAAATTAATGGCAGAGGTAGCAAAGGTTCAGGGTAATACAGTAGCCGTTTTAACCAATGGTAGCGCTGTTGCTATGCCATGGATTAACGATGTGTCGACTGTTTTGGAAACTTGGCTTGGCGGGCAAGCTGGTGCGGGCGCTGTAGCTGATGTTATTTTTGGAACGGTTAATCCATCAGGTAAATTAGCTGAGAGCTTCCCAGTTAAATTAGCAGATACACCTGCGGCCTTTAATTTCCCAGGTGAGCAAGGTGAAGTACTGTATGGAGAACGCATTTTTGTAGGCTATCGTTACTACGATGAAAAACAGATTGATGCACTTTTTCCTTTTGGGCATGGCTTGTCGTACACCACATTTGAATACTCCAATTTAAAAGTGTCACAAAATGAAATTAGCGATAAGGATATTTTAAACGTAAGTGTTACCATTAAAAACACAGGATCAGTTGCTGGTAAAGAAACAGTTCAGCTTTATGTGTCAGATGTTGCCTCTAGCTTGCAGCGTCCAGAGAAAGAGCTGAAGCGTTTTAAGAAAGTAAGTTTAAAGCCTGGCGAATCGAAACAAATTGAATTTGAATTACTGGGGCGCGATTTCTCCTATTACGATGCTAAACGAAGTATTTGGATTGCTGAGAGTGGGGAGTTCGAATTATTAGTCGCTGCTTCGTCCAAAGATATTAGAGAAACCGCTTCAGTTCGATTAAATTCGACACAAAAAGTACCACTGATGGTGGATGAATACACATTTGTTAAGGAGCTTTGGGATAATAAAGACACCCGTGAATTATTAAAGCAATACATGCCAAATTGGATTAATGGCTGGGTACCCGAAGGAAAAACAATGGATGAAGCAGATATTCCTGGATTCTTTCTTGAGCATCCCTTAATCAAGTTTCCTTACATCACTCACGATGAATTAAGTCATTCAGATGTTAAAGAGCTGATTGGTAAATGTAAAGAAGTTTACTATATCCCTGAATTCAAAACTTATGAGGAAAAGGAAAATGTATCATTTTAACAGCTTCTCTTAAAAGTAATTAAAGATTTTACAATGGGGTGGTAAATTAGATTTATTATCCCATTTTTGTCTTAGAGATAACCTTAATGATTATATTATGAATAAGTATTTAATAGCATTTGCTGTATATGCAAGCGTTGCGTGTGCTAATGTGTTTGGTCAAGACATAGACCAGGAGATTGAAAGTAAGATCGAAGTTATTTTGAATCGGCTTACACTCGAAGAAAAAGTCAAGATGTGTCATGCTCAATCAAAATTCAGCTCGGCAGGAGTGGAGCGTTTGGGTATTCCTGAAATTTGGATGTCGGATGGGCCGCACGGTGTAAGAGCAGAAATAGAATGGGATAGTTGGAATTACGCTGGCTGGACCAATGACTCATGTACTGCATTTCCGGCCTTAACATGTTTGGCAGCCACTTTTAATCCAGAATTATCATATAAGTATGGACTTGCTGTTGGTGAGGAGGCTCGCTATCGTAAAAAAGATATACTACTCGGACCAGGCGTCAATATTTATCGAACACCACTTAATGGACGTAACTTCGAATACATGGGTGAGGATCCACACCTGGCATCTGTTATGTGTGTGCCTTATATTAAAGGGGTTCAAACCAATGGTGTTGCAGCCTGCGTAAAGCATTATGTGTTGAATAATCAGGAAGTGTGGCGTTCGCATATTAATGTGCAATTAAGCGACAGAGCCTTACACGAGATTTATCTGCCGGCTTTTAAAGCGGCAGTAGAAGAGGGTGATGTATGGTCAATAATGGGTGCTTACAATAAATACAATGGTCAGCATACCAGTCATCACGACGTATTAATTAATGATATTCTCAAGGGCGATTGGGGCTTTGATGGTGTTGTTGTTACCGATTGGGGAAGTGCGCACGATACAAAAGAAGCTGCTTTAAATGGCTTAGATATTGAGATGGGTACCGGTACTGATGGTTTGACATCGTCAACTGAAAATGCCTACGATTATTACTATCTGGCAAAGCCATTTCTTGAAATGATAAAAAGTGGTGAGATTGATGAAAGTGTTGTGGATGATAAGGTACGTCGCATTCTTCGATTGATGTACCGTACAAATATGGATACTAAACGACCACATGGGCGAAAAGGTAACAAAGAGCATTTTGATGTGGCACGCGAAGTAGCACAGGAAGGTATTGTGTTATTAAAGAATCATAAGGCATTTTTTCCATTAGATGCAGAGACGACAAAAACCATTGCTGTTATTGGTGAAAATGCGACTCGCATGATGACTTTAGGTGGTGGTTCATCGGAATTAAAAACAATACATGAAATTTCTCCTTTGGAAGGTATTCAAAAGCAGTTCTCGAAAGCTAACATTATACACTCTATGGGTTATGCCTCCGGGGCATCAGCTTATGGTCGTGTCATTCCATCTAAACTAAATGCAAATAAACTAAAAAAAGAAGCTGTTGAGGTTGCTAAACAAGCTGATATTGTTCTGTTTGTAGGAGGTTTGAATAAAAATCATGAGCAGGATTGCGAGAATGGTGATCGCTTAGGGTTAAATCTACCCTTTGGGCAAGATGAATTGCTGGATGAAATTATGGCAGTTAATAAAAATACCGCAGTTATTCTTGTGAGTGGTAATGCGGTAGCCATGCCTTGGCAAAATAAAGCAAAAGCTATTGTGCAGGCCTGGTATTTGGGCAGTGAAACAGGGCATGCACTGGCTGATGTTATTTCGGGTGATGTTAACCCTTCTGGTAAGTTACCTTTTACATTTCCAGTAAAGTTGGAAGATAACGGTGCGCATGCCTTCGATGAGTTATCGTACCCTGGAGATGGTAATGACCAAGTTTACAAAGAAGATATCTTAGTAGGCTATCGTTGGCACGATACTAAGAAAATTAAACCATTGTACGAATTTGGTTTCGGCCTGTCATATTCGTCATTTTCTATTTCAGGTGCTTCTTCTGATCAAAAAGCTTATAAGGCAGGTGATGTAATTAAGGTAGATGTAGAAATTAAGAATACGTCCAAGGTGTTGGGTGCAGAAGTTGTTCAGGTATACGTTCATGATGAAGATGCATCACTTATGCGACCAGAAAAAGAGCTTAAAGCTTTCACTAAAGTTAAGCTGGAAGGTGGAGAAACTCAAACTGTTCAGCTCGAAATTCCTGCCAGCGCATTGGCATTTTATGATGAGAAGATAAATGATTGGAATTTAGAGACTGGTAAATACTCGCTAATGATTGGGACATCATCACGTGATATCAAAGAGACTATTGAGATTGAGATAAAGTAAATAGTCTTTTCATAATAATTAAGTGTTTTAAGGGAGCGGCTCTTTATTACGGTTTTGTAGTAAAGAGCCGCTCCTATAAATTTAATAAGTGCTGAGTTTTTATATTTTTGCATTAGATAAACCTAAATTTTATACCGTTACTAATCAAAAGTGCTTTTAGTGCGTTTCACTTCTAAAGCCCCTTTGATTATGTGTCGGCATAATACTAGAGTATTTTAACTTTTTATAGTATTACATATGAATGAGTCTAAACCGACTACTATGGGCAAGAGCAGAATTGTTGTTGTTGACGCATTGCGCGGATTTGCCCTGGTAGGTATTTTACTGCTTCATGCTTTGGAGCATTTCGATTTCTTTTGGCCAGCCACTTACAATCCAGCTGTATTATCAGGCCTTGATAAAATAATTCACGACGTAACCTTCTTCATCTTTGCTGGGAAATCATATGCGATTTTTTCTGTCTTATTTGGCTTTAGTTTCTACATTCAAATGCGCAATCAGGAATTGAAAGGCATTGATTTCAGAGGTCGTTTTGCGTGGCGCTTGGTTCTACTGTTAGTTTTGGGCTATTTACATACGCTTATTTACATGGGTGATATTCTAATGATATATGCCATCATGGGATTACCATTAATACTATTTTACAAAGTACCTACTCGATTTTTAGTTTTGGTAGCAGCGCTTTTATTATTACATGTAACACGTTTATACGAGTTGGTCTACAGTTTCATCGATACTGATTTCACTATTCAGCGCGACTGGGGCGATTGGACCCGGGCATCCAATACCTTTGGTGGTGGAACTTTCTGGGAAGTGGTGAAGCATAATACCTCCTTTGCTATCATTACCAAAATTAAATGGACGGTTGCTTCCGCACGAGTATATCAATTGTTTGGTTTATTTGTAGTTGGCATGCTACTCGGACGGACTGGCTACTTCGAGAATCTCGAGTCGAACAAGCGTAAGATTTGGAAGAATTTTTTCATTGGTTTTATAGGGATGGTGCTTTTCCAGTTTGTACAAAAAGGATTAGTGAATTGGATAACTATAAATGATACGCAGAAATCTTTAATAACTGAATTGGCTGGTATTTTCACCAATATGTCGATGTTAGTAATGTGGATAAATGGTTTTATCTTGCTTTACTTGCGTTTTAAGAAAGCTCAAATATTCGAAAACTTATCATTGTATGGTAAAATGAGTTTGACCAGTTATGTTACGCAACCATTAATTGGCGTTCCACTTTTTTATGGCTACGGTTTTGGTTTGTATCAATACCTTGGCAATACACTTAGCTTCTTATATGCGGTGGTATTTTTGCTATTGCAATTAATGTTCTGCAAAGTTTGGTTTAAGTATTATACATACGGACCTCTTGAGTGGTTGTGGCGTGCACTGACCTATTTCAATTTTAATTTAAAAATGAAGCGATAATAAAAGCTAAGGAACGGTTCTCTAAAAATGATAGTCATAATGAACCGTTCTTTATGTTTTGCAAATTATTCTTAACTTACTTTTTTATTGTTGAAATTCAATTACTATTATAGCTACGCATAATGAAGTACACTTTTCTACTATTTCTACTTCTTATTACTATTTCAATGCAATCCATTGGTTTGGAAGAAGGTGTACCTTTCGTGAGTAATTACGCGGAGCGTGACTATGGCGTATCCAATAACAATTTCCAGATAGTTCAAGATCATAGGGGTATCCTTTATTTTGCCAATGAGTTTGGTATTTTGGAATTTGACGGGCAAACATGGAAGATGATTCAGGTAGCCACGAACCGTTCTAACATTAAATCCTTGGCCTTCAATTCTGATAATCGCTTGTTTGTAGGAGCTCAAGGCGATTTTGGTTTTATTGATAGTGATTCTGTTTCGAATATACTTTTTCACTCTCTTCTAGATAAAGTTTCTCAGGAACATCGTGATTTTAACGATGTATGGAATATCGTTGTTCTGGATGGTAAAACAATTTTTCAAAGTTGGAAAGCGCTTTACATCTACGAAAATGATGAGATCAAGGTAATAAAAACAGATAAACGTATCAATCGCTTATTCAAGGTATACAATCAGCCTATTATACATGATAGGGAAGGATTATTTGTGTTGAACAATGATCGCCTTGACCTTTTATGTAGTCTCGACGACTTGGGTGATGTGGATGTACGTTTTGTTTTACCAATCAATAAAAGGGATTACTTAATTGGCACCTACGAGCAAGGTTTATTTATTTGGGATGGGCAAGCATTGCAAGCTTTTCCAATGGATAATCGCTTTAATTTCAACCAGGTTAATGTTACGAGTGGTCATCTTAGGATCGATGGAGATTACATCATAGGAACAATGCATTCGGGCGTGTTTGTTATGGAACAATCCGGTAAGGTTAAAATGAACCTATCAAAAAAGAATGGTCTACAGAATGATGAAATAAGGGCAGTTTTTTCGGATAGAGATAATAACTTGTGGGTGGCCAATAAATTAGGGATCGACTTCATTGAACTATCTACTCCTTTACGTCAGCTTAAACCAAATGCCGATGAGCCAATCGGGGTTTATTCAGCAGCCCAATACCAGAATGATATTGTATTGGCAACTCACAATGGTTTGATTGCAAAGGATTTTAATGCTGACAATAGTACTTATCGGATGTTGCAAACGCCTTCTGAAATTAACTGGAGCGTAACAAATGTTAATTCTAATTTGATAGTGGCTCATTCAAAGGGATTTTCACAGATAAGAGGAGAGAATTCATCCATTTTATATGATGGAGATGGGGCTTGGGCCATCAAACAGTTAATGAATAAATCGGATCATTGGATAGGTGGTACATACACAGGTTTGGTGCTTTTTAGGGATGTGGAAGGAAGCTTGATTTTTCAGAATAAAATTGAAGGATTTGATGAATCAAGTCGCGTGATAGCCATTGATGAAACTGATAATATTTGGGTTGCCCATGGTTATAAGGGCATCTATCGTATTCAGCTTTCTTCAAAAATGGAGAACGTTAAGGACATCACCTTCTACAATTCGGAGAAAGGTTTACCATCATCCATTTACAACAACGTTTTCAAGGTTTGGGGAGAAGTCGTTTTTGGAACACAACAAGGTATATTTAAATACGATGCAAGTACTGATTTGATGATTAAGCATCAAAAACTAACAGATCTGTTAGGTGATGGTCATTGTAAAATGTTGGCCGAAGATCCGAAAGGAAACATCTGGTTTGTGATAGGAGAACAGTCGGGTGTGTTGCGACGGCATAATAATGGTAGTTTCTCCATTGAAACCAATCCCTTTAATAAGCTTAATGGTTTTTATATTCCGGGATTCGAAAATTTTAAAAGCCTCGATAATGGCATCACAATAATTGGTATTAAAGATGGCGTTGTAATTTATGATGCCAATCAACATTATAAAAGCAATAAGAACATCAATGTGCTATTGAGAAGTGTTGTAACAAGCACACGTAATCGGATTATCTATGATGATAATGTACCTAGCCTTTGCAATAAACGGAATGATGAGGTGGTTGAACTGCCCTTTGTTGACAATGATTTAGTGTTCACTTTTTCTTCGGGATTTTACGAAAACATTGATGATATTGAATACCAATTTTATCTGCAAGGATTTGATGATGATTGGTCCGAATGGAGAGATGTTCAATACAAGGAATACACCAACCTGCGTGAAGGAGAATATGTTTTTCGTTTAAAAGCAATGAATGTATATGGCGTTGAGAGCGATGAACTCACTTATCGATTTACCATATTAGCACCTTGGTATCGCACTATTTATGCATTTATTGGCTATTTATTAATTATCGTATTAGTCTTTTATGTGGTATTGACCATACGTAATAAAAAGGTGAAAGCAGAGAAAAAAAGGTACATAGAGAAACAGGAAAGAATAAGGAAAATTGAACGCGCCAATTTTATTGAAGCAAAGTTAAAGGATGAACTGGAGATAAAAAACAAGGAACTTTCTGCCGCTGCTACAAAAGTGATATACAAGAATGAGAAGTTAAATGAGTTAAAAGAAAAACTCGTTGTTATTATGGCCTTTGCTTCTGATAAAGTTGAAAAGAAACTTAAGACCTTATTGGCTTTTATCGAGAGTGAGATTGAGGATGACGACTGGGAAGATTTTGAATTACGCTTCGATCAGGCACATAATAATTTCATAAAGAATTTAAAAGAAGAGTTTCCTAATCTCACCCCAAAGGATCTAAAAATTTGCGCTTACCTTAAAATGAATATGAGCAGTAAGGAGATTGCACACCTTCTTAACTTATCTGTGCGTGGTGTAGAAAATGCTCGTTATCGTGTACGAAAAAGAATGGGGTTGGAATCATCAGTTAATATTACCGAGTGGTTGTTAATGCGCAAATAATTAATTAAACCAGCTGAAATTCTGATGAGGTGTTATGGGGGATAGTTGTTAGAAAATCCTATCTTAATCCCTTTGAAACAAACTTTGATACGAAAATTAGCGACCCAAAATCACGTCAGGTTTCTATCGAATAGTACGGTGAATCAAGACTCATATATCTTTTAAAAGATGACAAATATTAATGACACAATTTGGAAAGGTACTCCGTTTTTTAAAGCTTACTTACTTAATAGCATAAGGTCATTTATTTATAATCTTGTTTTTTTGGCTATTATTTACTTATCCTTTGAATTTGTTTCAATCCAAGAGGATATTGAGATAATACCATGGGTTTTACCTGTTGTTTTAATAATTACAGTAGGTCAAAGTGTCTTTTTATTCACCATGAGGATGCTAGAGTTTAAAAATATAAAGTACACAATAACGAAAGATTTTTTAAAAATAGAGAGAGGAATATTTAATGTCAGCACAAAACTGATAAAAATAGAGCAAATTCAGTTTGTAGAAACAAAAAAGGGATTTATTAATAAGTTTTTTGATGTAACTACTATAAAGTTTTATTGTGGAAAGGATGTTAAAGATAGTGATGGAGATGTGAGAAAGACATTTGATGAATTTGAATCAATAATAAGTTCTAGTGAAGTATTAAAAATATTTGAATAATAATGAAACTGCTGCCAGTAAGCTGTAATAAAGCATAGCAGGCGCTGGCCTTTAAAGTCGATTTGAATTACTCCCACCTTAAATTCAGTAATGGTTATTGACATTGCCTAGCCATAATTATCAAATTTCTATATCAGTTATTTCGGATTTAAATTGGTATAAAAACAGTTGCAAAAGCCTCAATTTTCACTTGATCTGTCTAACTAATCTCACCCACTTTTAAGAGGATTATAGGGGTGAAAACTACCATCCATAAATTTCCTCTGCTGTTTTTTTGTTTTATTATTGATGCTCTACGAGCAAAATTCATGTTGCCTCTTGTTTTCTACAAATAGGAATGCTCTACGAGCAAGTCTGCTTTTGGTATTCCTTCTGTATTTTAACGTATAGCGCACATCATCACCTCATGTATTCATTTAGATAACTGCGTCTTTTTTTACCGCGTAGCGGTTCCAAATATGTAGAACTGTGATATTGGTGCTTGTTTTCCCCGTAGGGGATTAATAATGTTGCCATGCTGGCTTTGCCGTTCTAGGTTTACAGTGATCTCTTGCATTAAGGGATTTCCAAAAACCCTTTGTACTTTGGCTTCTCTGTGTAATTTTATTATTGATGCTCTACGAGCAAAATTCATGTTGCCTCTTGTTTTCTACAAATAGGAATGCTCTACGAGCAAGTCTGCTTTTAGTATTCCTTCTGTATTTTAATGTATAGCGCACATCATCACCTCATTTATTCATTTAGATAACTACGTCTTTTTTACCGCGTAGCGGTTTCAAATTTGTAGAACTGTGATATTGGTGCTGGTTTTCCCCGTAGGGGATTAATAATGTTGCCATGACGGCTATGTCGTACTAGGTTTACAGCGATCTTTTGCATTAACCCAAACTATGCATTCGAATAATAAAAAATAGCCTAAATGCATAACGATAAAGCAAATCATCCATTTGGTGAAAATACCAAAATGGTGA